>JBJEYH010000405.1:0-36513 GCA_051886675.1 Aristaeellaceae bacterium | reverse complement strand
GTGATGGACTACCTGCTCAAGCCCATCGACGAGGCGCAGCTCAACGAGACGCTGGGCCGGGTCTGCCGGCGCATCGACCAGCTGCGCAGTCAGCAGGCCGATACGCAGGAGGCTGAAAGCATCCGCCTGATGCGCCAGCGCGAACGCACCAGCCGCCTCTTTGACGAAATCCTCCTGGGCGAGCGCAGGCTGGCCGGACGCTATCTGCTCTCGGAGGAGGTCTGCAACGCCCGCTACCAGACCCGCTTCTTCCCCGGCTGCTACCGCGCGCTATGCGTGTTCTCCAACCTGAGCGAGCTGATGGGCGGCAACGCCTCCATAAGCGGCGACCGCATCGAAAAGTGCATGCGGGAGAGCTTCCCCGGCTATGTGGGCCGCTGCTGGACGACCACCTACAAGGGAACCATCCTGCTGCTCAACTACGCGCCGGAGCACCGGCGGGAAATCCGGCAGGCCATCGACGCGTTCTACTACAGCGTGCGCAATCTGCGGGAGGTGTTCGGGAATTTCCGCCTGCACATCGGCGTGAGCACGGTACACGATAGCATTCAGGAGCTGTGCGAGGCCGTGGACGAGGCGCACATTGCCGAATGGGCGCGCCTGACCGTCAGCAAGGACGGCATCCTGGATTACAGCCAGATCGCCGATTTGCCGGTATGCTCGGGCGAAATGCTTCTGCCCGCGGCGGAGCGCAAGGAAATCGCGGACTGCGTGCGCTATCTGCGCAAGGAGGAGCTGGGGCGGCTGATGGAGGCGCTGAGCAAGCGGCTGGCCCAGCAGCGCTGCCAGAGCCCCCGCGGCGTGATGGAGGCGTTCTTCGCGCTGGAGCGCGAGATCACCTCCGACCTTCCGCCGGCCCAGCAGCAGGAGCTGTCGGAGCGCATCTACTACGCCTACATGAACAGCTCGGGCTATACCCAGCTCGTGCGCAATCTCTACCAGGCGCTGACCGATCACATGGACGAGCTGCTCCGCCAGGCCAGCGAGAAAAAGGGCAAGCCCATCGCCATGGCGGTGCGGCTGATCCGCGAGCATTACGCCGAGCAGCTGTCCCTGGAGGCCGTGGCGGAACAGATCCACGTCTCGCCCAAGTACCTCAGCCGCCTGTTCAAGGAAGAAATGGGCAGCGGCTTCAGCGAATACCTGACGCAGATCCGGCTGGAAGCGGCGGAGAAGCTGCTTTCCGGTTCGGCGCTCAGCGTGCGGGAAATCGCCGCGCAGGTGGGGTATCTGGATGAGAAGTATTTTTCGAGGCTCTTCAAGAAGGAGACGGGCCTCAAGCCGACGGAATACAAGCGCATTTACGGATGAAGCGTGGTGACAGGCAATGAAGGCGCTGCTGATTCTCGCATGGATCGCGGCGGCGGCGATTCTGGCCGCGGAGGCGTACGGCTACCGGAAGCTGCGCAAAATGCACGCGCACATGCACAACAGCCTCCGGCTCCGGCAGGCCGAGGCCACGGCCCTGCATCAGGACGACGCCCAGCGCATGACGCTCCTCAGACGGCAGGTGGAGCTGTCCTTCCTGCAGCATCAGATCAACCCGCACTTTCTCTACAACACGCTGGACAGCATCCGCAGCCGCGCGCTGATGGACCGGCAGCGGGAGATCGCGCGGATGACGGAAATCCTGGCGCGGTTTTTCCGCTACTGCATCAGCCATGACGACAGCATGGTCCGCGTGGGCGAGGAGCTGGACCATGTGCGGGATTACTTCTACATCCAGAAGTTCCGCTTCGAGGACCGGTTCGACATGGAGATCGGCGTGGAGCGGGATGAGCTGCTGGAGCTGTTTCTGCCGCGCATGACCATCCAGCCGCTGGTGGAGAACGCCATGATCCACGGCCTGGAGAAGGTGGAGCACAAGGGGCTGATCCGCGTCAGCGTGATCACGGCGGGGGAACGGCTGTGCATCACCGTTTCGGACAACGGCTACGGCATGTCCCGCCAGGAGCTGATCCGCCTGAACGGGCAGCTGCAGGGCCCCCTGGAGGCCGAGCCCGCCGCCGCGCCGGAACAGGGCGGCATCGCCATCCGCAATGTGAACACCCGCTTGCGCCTCATGTTCGGGGAGGACAGCGGCATCCGCTACCGCTCGCTGATCGGCGAGGGCACGGACGCCGTGGTGACGCTGCCCGCCGTGGACGTGTTCTCCCGGGCGCGCTACGAAAACCAGTTTGGAGCGTGATCCTGTGGACGAGGTATTGCGGCTTGCGGGCGCCGTGCGGGAAGCGGACGGCATGGAAGCGCTGCGCGATTACTCGCTGGAGGTTTACCGGGGGGACATGGTGTATGTGCAGGGGGCGCCGGGCAGCGGCGCGCGCACGCTGATCAGCCTGCTGGCCGGCGAATGCGCGCTGCAGGCGGGCAGGCTGTACCTGGACGCGCAGGAGATACCGTCGCTGAGCCGTCTGGCGTTCTGGCAGCACGGCCTGTACGCCATCACGGCGGAAAAGGATCTGGTGGAGGGCATGAGCGTGGCGGAAAATCTGGAGGCGATCCGCTATCTGCCCAGCTGTCTGCGCATCTACCGCCACGAGGAATCGAAGGCGAAGGTCGCCACGTTTCTGCGGGGGCAGGACATGGACGTGCCGCCGGGCGCGATGGTGTGGAGCCTGAGCCGGTGCGACCGCGTCCGGCTGAGCCTGCTCAAGGCCCGGATGCACGGCGCGCGCCTGATCGTCCTGGACGCGACGGAGGACTATTACGAGGGACAGGAGGCCCGGGCGCTGTGCGACATGATCCGCCGGCAGAACCGCGAGGGCGTCAGCTTCGTCATCGTCTCCGAGTGCTACAGCGCCTTCGCGGGGATCGCCACGCGGATCCAGCTGATTGACCGGGGCCGGGACATGAAGGAATGGCCCGGGCTGACGCCGCACGTCGAGGCGCTGCTGCGGGGCCTGCTGCCCCACCGCGACGCCCGGCGGGAGACGGATGGCCGCCGGCTCTTCCGGGGGATCTGCGATTCCGCATGGGACAGGCAGGAGAGCTTTCTGGCGTATCTGCGTCTGCTGCGCGGGGAAAACCCGGCGCTGTGGCAGGCGTATCTGGACATCGGCATCCCGGAGGAGGGAACCTGCCGCTGCGGCGATACGGTGGTCATCCCGGCGGGCAGCGAGGACATGCTCCTGGAAAACCTGAGCCTGGCGGACAACATCATCCTGCCCTGCGCCCGGCGCGTGGCGGCGAACCGGCTGGGCCTGTGTCCGAAGCATGTGCTGCGCAGCATGGAGCGCCGCTTCCGCGAGCGGTTCAGCCTGCCCGCGGAGGCCCGGCGCATCAGCGACCTGGATCGTGCGCAGCGCAAGATCCTCTCCATCTACCGCTACGAGCTGCTGCACCCGACGACCATCGTGCTGGAAAGCCCCTACGCGGGCATGATGAGCGGCGAGGCCGAACGGCTGCGGCAGTATCTTCGGACGCTGGCGGACGGCGGCATCCGGATCTTCTACTTCTCCAAGAGCCCGGATACCTTTTCCGAGGACTGCATGGCCGTCATGACCGCCCACAATGCGAGAAACGCGAAAATCTCCACCGAATGATACTTTTTTCCACTGTTCCGCGTTTCGGCGGAATGATACAATGCAGGCAGAAAGGATGTCGGGATTGTCCTGAAAGGCATCCAGATCATACAGAAAGGTGGTTACCATCATGAGGAAAATCGTTGCACTGCTGCTGACTGCCTGCATGCTGGCAGTCCTGTTCGTTCCAGCGCTGGCCGATACGGAGGGCGCGGATATGACCGGCAGGAAGGTCGGCTTCTCCCCGGTGATGATGTCCTCCGAGTTCTTCGCGGGCATGTCCGATGACATGGAGGCCTACTTCACCGCCAACGGCATGAAGTACGCTTCCGCCGACGCCAACGGCGACGTGCAGACCCAGATCCAGAACCTGGAGAACTTCGTCCAGATGGACATGGACTACATCATCATGTTCGCCGTGGACGCCTCCGCCATCTGCGACGCCGCGATCGCCGCGCGCAGCCAGGGCAAGTTCGTCATCAACATCGGCACGGTGCTGGAGCAGCGCGACGCGTATGACGTGTGCATCAACGTGGATCAGTTCGATTCCGGCGCGGTGGTCGCCCAGATGGCCGCCGAGTGGATCGAGAAGACCTTCCCCGACGCTGAGGACGGCAGCATCGAGGTGGCCATCCTCGAGGAGCGCGACTCCGACGACGCCATCCGCCGCAGCGACGGCCTGCACGAGATCGAGAAGCTGACCAGCAAGGCGAAGGTCGTCTATGTGGCCGAGCAGACCATCACCGACGGCGCCACCAAGGCCCAGGAGCTGGCGGACGCCCTGTTCCTGCAGCATCCGGACGTCCGGTGCATCCTGACCTACGGCACCGACATCGCCCAGGGCGCCGACGAGATCGCCCTGCAGAAGGTGGAAAACAAGGATCAGTTCGCCATCTTCACCGTGGATACGCCCGAGTTCATCCGCAACAAGATCCGTGAATCCGCGGACAACACCTCCACCATCCGCGGCACCGTGATGCTCGGCGAGGGCACGCCCTACACCTGCTACAAGCTGATGGACGGCTCCTGGCTGGACCGCGTTGTGGACGGCGTATATGCCGAGCGGTGCATCGCCATCACCCTGGATACCATGGGCCAGTACTTCCCCGAGTAAGCGGCGCCCCCGCATAGGGAGCCGGACACCCTGAGGCGAACAACAAGGCAAAGCCCGGAGGCTGTCCTGATGGCAGGGCAGCCTCCTTTTGTATCCGCCAGTGCGCTGCATGCGGAAAGGAGTTCTGATGGCTAAGCTGCTTGAGGTCAGGCATGTGACCAAGCTGTATCCCGGCGTCGTCGCGCTGGATGACGTGTCCTTCGACGTGGAGAAGGGCGAAATCCTCGCCCTGATCGGCGAGAACGGCGCTGGCAAATCCACCGTCATCAAGACGATATCCGGCGCCATCCAGCCCGAGAAGGGCACGATTGTCATCGACGGCAGGGAATACAGCAAACTGACGCCGGCCCTGGCCAGGGAAAACGGTATCGGCGTCGTCTATCAGGAGTTCAACCTGGTTCCATCCCTGAGCGTGATGGAGAACATCTTCCTGGGCGACCGGGTCGGCAAGCGCCGCGGCCTCCCCGATTTCCGGGAGATGAAGCGCCGCTCGGCGGAGATTCTGCAGGATCTGGGCGTGCAGATCGATCCCATGACCCAGATGCAGATGCTCTCCACCGCGCAGATGCAGATTGTGGAAATCGCCAAGGCCCTGGTGAAAAACTGCAGGCTGCTCATCATGGACGAGCCCACCGCCTCCATCCCCATGGCGGAGGTGAGCAACATGTTCCGCATCGTGCGCCGGCTGAAGGAAAAGGGCGTATCGGTCATCTACATCAGCCATCGCCTGGAGGAGCTGTTCGAGCTGTGCGACCGGGTGACGGTCTTCCGCGACGGCAAATACGTCGTCACCCGGAATGTGGCCGACATCACCAAGAAGGATCTGATCCGCTACATGATCGGCCGGGAGCTGACGGAAAAGTTCCCCGCGCGCCAGGTGCAGATCGGCGAGCCGGTGCTGGAGCTGCGGAACCTGACGGGCAACGGCGACTTTCACATCAGCCTGCAGCTGCGCAGGGGCGAAATCCTCGGCCTGGCCGGGCTGGTGGGCGCGGGCCGCACGGAGCTGGCCAAGATGATCTGCGGCGACGTGAAGCCGGACAGCGGCGAAATCATCGTCCGGGGCAGGGCCATGCGCGCCCGCTCCGTGGCCGACGGCGTGGATCACGGCATCGGCCTGATTCCCGAGGACAGAAAGCAGGAGGGCGCCTTCCTGCAGTACAGCGTCGAGTGGAACATCCCCGTGATGAGCCTGCGCCGCAACAGCACCCATGGCTTCATGCACTTCAGGGTACTGGATCAGCTGGTGCAGACCTACACCTCCACCCTGGACATCAGGACGCCCACGGTCAGGCAGCTGGTGCGCAACCTTTCCGGCGGCAACCAGCAGAAGGTCGTCGTGGCCAAGGTGCTCGCCGCGCAGACGGATATCCTGATCTTCGACGAGCCCACCCGCGGCATCGACGTGGGCGCCAAGCAGGAAATCTACAAGCTGATGAACGGCCTGGTGGAAAGCGGCAAGTCCATCCTGATGATCTCCTCCGAGATGGAGGAAATGCTCGGCATGAGCGACCGCATCATCGTGCTGCATGAGGGCAGGGTGAGCGGCGAGCTGCAGAAACAGAACTTCAGCCAGGAAAGCGTGCTTGAACTGGCTTCCGGCATCAAGGAGGGTGCGTAACATGGCGAAAGTCATCGATTTTTGCAGAAGGAATCTGGCCTGGGTGCTGCTGATTCTCATTTGCATCGTGTTTACCTTTACCAGCCCCAATTTCCTGTCCGTGACCAACCTGCTCAACATTCTCAACCAGAACGCCTACGTGATCATCTCCGCCTACGGCATCGCGCTGATCATGATGTCCGGCGGCCTGGACATGTCCGTGGGGTATCAGATGAGCATCTGCGGCGTGCTGTGCGCGATGATGATCATGCGCCTTAACCTGCCCATCGCGGTGGCGGTGGTCATCACCGTGGCCATCAGCGTCGGCTTCGGCATGATCGGCACCCTGCTGGAGCAGCTGCTTCAGCTGCCCCGCATCTTCGTCTCCATCGGCCTGAGCACGGTCTATCAGGGCATCGCCTACGTCATCACCAACGCCAAGACCATCTCCTCCCTGCCGGCGGCCTTCAAGGCCATCGGCCAGGGCACGATCTTCCATCCGAGCCTGACCTACGCGACGCTGTTCATGATCTTCGCGGGCATCGTGATGAGCTTCGTCATGGACAGAACCTACTTTGGCCGCTACGTCTTCGCCCTAGGCGGCAACGAGGCCGCCTCCCGCCTGGCCGGCATCAACGTCAAGCGCATGAAGTATGCCATCGGCGGCATCGCGGGCCTGTTCTGCGGCATCGGCGCGGTGATCCTGACCTCCCGCGTGGGCGCGGCGGCGGCAGGCACCGCGGCGGGCACGGAAATCACGGTGCTCACCGGCGTGCTGGTGGGCGGCGTATCCGTCCGCGGCGGCGAAGGCAAGATCGCCAACTGCGTTGCCGGCGTGCTGATCATGGGCCTGCTGGCCAACGGCATGCAGCTGGCCGGGCTGAACACCTACTACCAGTACGTGGCCAAGGGCGCGATCATGCTGCTGGTGATGTGGTTCGACGCCTTCCAGATCAAGCGCCGCGCCATCGCCTCCAACAAGCGCAAGGAGGAGCGCGCAGCCGCCTGATGGCAGCGACGCCCGTCCCCCACAAAAAATTCCGAACCGCCAACCGGTTCGGATTTTTTGCGCGTGCGCCCCGGGAAAGGGGAGCATCCCGCCCCACGGGAAGGACGCGCCCGCGGGATACGGGCTTACGCCTCGACCTGCCCCAGGCAGAAGAAGGTGCGCGTACGCCCCTCCAGCCAGCCGTCGCCAGTCACGGTGAAGGCATCGGTCAGGCGGATGTCCTCCGAGGAGGCGCCCACCTGCACCTCCAGGACGCCCTTCTCCACCTTCCAGCGCATGTCCTCGTCCAGGAAGGCCATCTGGTCGGGCTGCAGCGTGAAGACCACCTGCTTCTCCTCGCCGGGCGCCAGCGTCACCCGGGCAAAGCCCTGCAGCTCCTTGATGGGCCGGGTCATGGAGGCGTGGGGATCCCGCATGTACAGCTGAACGATCTCCGTGCCCGCGCATTCGCCGGTGTTCTTCACCCGGACGGACACCGTCACGGGGGCGAAGGGCGTGGTCTCGTGCCTGTCCAGCCGCAGCGCGCTGTAGGCGAAGGACGTGTAGCTCAGGCCATGGCCGAAGCAGTAGCGGGGCCTGTGGGAGCAGTCCACATAATCCTGGAAGCCGATGCTTTCCCCCTGCGACCACATGGACCCCGAGGGATGATTGTAATACACCGGGATCTGCCCGGCGCAGCGGGCCACGGACAGCGGCAGCTTGCCGGAGGGATTCTCCCGGCCCACCAGCACGTCCGTCACCGCCTCCGCGGTGAAGGTGGCGGGATTCCAGCACTCCAGGATCGCGTCCAGGCATTCGTCGGCGGTATCGCTGGAGATGGGGCGGCCGTCAAAATGCACGCCGATCAGCGGCTTCCCCAGCTGCTTCACCCGGCGGATGAAGGCGTCCTGGCAGGGGGGCAGGCCGATGTCCGTGCCGTCCACGCCCTCGCCCATGGTGGCGATGGAGCCGGAGCCGTTCTTGCCGCCCAGGGTCAGGATCACCGCGTCGGCCTGGGCGGCGATGGCCAGCGCGTCGGCGAACAGGCTCTGGTCCGGGCCGGCCTTGTGATAGCCCGGCGCGTGCAGCACGCGGCAGCCGGGCAGCGCCTCGCGCAGCGCGTCCAGCAGGCTTCTGCAGTCCGGCTCCAGCCGCCGCAGCACCTGGTTGAACTGCTCCGTCTCATCCACCTGCACATTGCTGCCGGGAATGCGCTCCATGGCCAGCGCCGCGGTGTCGCCGCCCGCGCCCACCCCCGCCATGGAGTTCAGCGCGGCATATTCCGCCTCCACCATGCTCACGTGGGTGTAGCCCCCGAAATAGTAGCGCGGATTGACCGCGTGGGGCCCGATGACGGCAATGGTCTTCTCCCGGCCGGTGAGGGGCAGGGCATGGTCGTTCTTCAGCAGCACCAGCGACTGACGGGCCGCCTGCAGGGCTACGGCGTCGTCCTCCGCGCGATGGAGGGCCGTCTCCAGCGCCTCCCCCGTCAGCGCGAAGGGATGCTCGAAGATCCCCATGCGGAACTTGGCCTCCAGCACCCGCAGCACCGCCCGGTCCAGCACTGCCGCGTCCGCCTCGCCCGAGCGGAATTTGGCCGTCATTTCCTCGGCGTAGGCCACGGGCATGGGCAGCTCCACGTCCAGCCCGGCCGTCAGGCAGCGCAGCCCGGCCTCGCCCAGGGTTTCGCCGATGCCCTGCACCGTATGGGTATTGCTGGCCCCGCCGTAATCGGAAACCGTCACGCCGTCAAAGCCCATCTCCCCCCGCAGAACGTCCGTGAGGTAGTGCCTGGAGGCATGGATGGGCAGTCCGTTCAGCGAGCCGTAGCAGGGCATGACCCCCCGCAGCCCCGCCCCGGTGATCGCCGCCTGGAAGGGCTTGCCGTAGATCTCCAGCAGCAGCCGCTCGCCGGCATCCACATGGGCGCCGTGAATGCCGCCGCTGGAATTGTGGAAGCCGAAGAAATGCTTGGCCGCGGCCTCGGGCGTGCGGCCGGCGGTGGTCGTCTCCTGAATGCCGTGGGTGTAGGCCGTTCCCAGCGCGGCGGCCAGGGTGGGATCCTCGCCATAGGGCTCGCACTGGCGGCCCATGCGGGAATCCCGGGAGATGTCCAGCACCGGCGCGAGAATCTGCGTGATGCCCAGCGCCGCCTCCTGCCGGCTGACCGTTTCGCCGATGCGTTTTTCCAGCGCGGGGTCGAAGCCCGAGCCCCGGGCCACGCCCGTGGGGAAGGCGGTGGCGCCGATCATCAGCGCGCCGCACAGGCCCTCCATGTGGAACACCGCCGGAATGTGATGGGGACTGGCCTGCATCACGGCCTGCTGGATCCGGGTCTGCCACCGGGCGATCTCCCCGATGTCCTCGCCCATGCGGAAGTTCAGCGTGCTGACCTGGCCGATGCCGTGCCTGAGCAGATCGGCGGCCTCATCGTTTTCCTTTCCGGCCCAGATGCAGGTCAGCTGGGCGACCTTCTCCTCCAGGGTGAGCTGGCTGAGCAGCAGCTCCGCCCGCCGGCGGGCGGACAGGGCGGGATTCCTATAATCGGTCATCATCAAGCGCTCCTTATCGTCAGTAGGCCGCCCGCAGGGGCCGGCATCCTGATGATACCACGTTTCCGCCCCGTCCGCTTGACGAGATCCGACCGCTTATGACAGAAAACCGACAGGAAGCATATCGGATGGGCGGGAATATTGGTCGGATCAGAAAAAGAAACCCCGGGCGGCATCCGGTATAATGCCCGGTGGAAGGGAGTGCATCATGATGAGGATTACACGCTGTCAGGTCAATCATATCGCCAATCCCATGGGCTATCGCCTGGGGAAGCCGGTATTCTCCTGGGTGACGGAGGACGCCGCGGGCAAGGCGCAGCAAGCCGCGCGGCTGCGCGTGTGGGCGGACGCGGAAAGGGCCGTCCCGCAGTACGATTCCGGATGGGCCCCGCTGGATCCGCTGGCGACGGAGACGGAGCTTACGCTTGCGCCGCGCACGCGCTATTACTGGACGGTCGCCGTGCGCAGCGACGCCCGGGAGGAAGCCGAAAGCGACCTGAACTGGTTCGAGACCGGCAAGCTGGACGAGCCCTGGCAGGGCCGGTGGATCACCTGCGGCAGGGACGAGCCGCGGCTGCCCGTGTTCTGCCGGAGCTTTGCGCTGCCCGGCAGGCCCATCCGCGACGCCCGGCTGTACATCTGCGGCCTGGGGCTGTACGAGGCCCGCATCAACGGCCGCCGCGTGTCCGACGAGTATCTGACGCCCTACTGCAACAATTATGCCCAGTGGGTGCAGTACCAGACCTATGACGTGACGGAGCTTCTGACCCGGGACAACCGTCTGGAGGTCGCGCTGGGCGACGGCTGGTACAAGGGCCGCTTCGGCTTCACCTCCCGGCCCGGGGATCCGGGGTATTACGGCGACGCCTGGAAGCTGATCGCCGAGCTGCGCGTCCGCTTTGCCGACGGCACGGAGCAGGTGCTGGGCACCGACGATGCCTGGACCGTCACCCGCAGCCGGATCACCTTCTCCAACATCTACGACGGCGAGCACCGGGACGACACCCTGCCCGACCTGCCCGGGGAGAAGGCGACGCTGCTGGAGGAAGCCATCCCCCTGTGCGAGCGGATGAGCATCCCCGTCCGTGTGCAGGAGGAGCTGCAGCCCATCGCGCTGCTGCACACCCCCGCCGGCGAATGGGTGTGGGACGTCGGGCAGAACATGACCGGCAGCTTCCGCCTGCGGGTTCACGAGCCCCGGGGCACCAGGATCCATGTGCAGGTGGGCGAGGTGCTGCAGCAGGGCTGCTTCTACCGCGACAACCTGCGCACCGCCCGGGCCGAGTACGTCTACGTATCCGACGGGGAGGCGCATGTGCTGGAGCCGCAGTTCACCTTCTACGGCTTCCGCTACGTGAAGGTGGAGGGCATCGCCGCGCCGGAAAGGGATGCGCTCACCGCGCTGGCGCTGTACTCCGACGTGACGCCCGCCGGCCGCCTGGAAACCGGCGCGCCCAAGATCAATCAGCTGATCAGCAACATCCGGTGGGGGCAGAAGGGCAACTTCCTGGACGTGCCCACGGACTGTCCCCAGCGGGACGAGCGCATGGGCTGGACGGCCGACACGCAGGTTTTCGTGCCCACGGCCTGCTACTTCACCGACGCCGCCGCCTTCTACCGCAAGTACCTGTACGACCTGCGCACCGAGCAGCGCATGCTCGGCGGCATGGTGCCGGACGTGGTGCCCTCCGCGGGGCACGCGGGCCAGGGCAGCAGCGTGTGGGGCGACGCGGCCACCATCATTCCCTGGTCGCTGTACCTGTTCTACGGCGACAGGAGCATCCTGGCCGAATCCTTCGGCAGCATGAAGGCCTGGGTGGACTACATCCGCCGGGAGGACGGCGAGGATCGCGGCTGGGGCCGGCACTACCACTACGGTGACTGGCTGGCGCTGGATCATCCGGCGGGCGGCGCGGATCAGGTGAAGGGCGCCACGGAGGATGCCTTCGTGGCCTACGTCTACTATCTGTACAGCGCGCGCCTGGTGGCCAGGGCCGCGGCGATCCTGGGCTACGCCGATGAGGAGCGGCAGTATGCCGCGCTGGCGGAGGATATCCACCGCTACATTCTGGACGAGTACTACACCCCTAACGGCCGCTGCGCCATCACCACGCAGACCGGCTACGTGCTGACGCTGCACTATCACCTGAACGAGGATCGCCCCCGCGCGCTGAAATCCCTGCTGGCGCTGATCCGCGCCAAGGGGAACAAGTTCGTGACCGGCTTTGTGGGCACGCCGCTGATCCAGCGGGTGCTCAGCAGCGAGGGCGAGCATGACATGGCCTACCGCATCCTGTTCAACGAGGAATACCCCGGCTGGCTGTACGAGGTCAACCTGGGCGCCACCACCGTCTGGGAGCGCTGGAACAGCATGGAGCCCGACGGCAGCGTATCCTCCACGGGCATGAACAGCTTCAACCACTACGCCCTGGGCGCGGTGGGCGAATGGATGTGGGGGACCATGGCCGGCATCCAGCCGGACGAAGCGCAGCCGGGCTTCCGGCATGTGGTGCTGCAGCCCGTGCCCAATGCCCGCCTGGGCAGCGTCCGGGCTGACTACGCCTCGCCCGCCGGCACGTATCACGTGTCCTGGCAGGTGACGGACGCCACCCATGTGACCCTCGACATCACCGTGCCCTTCAACTGCCGGGCCACCCTTCGCCTGCCCTGGGCAGCCGGTCAGGCGGAAACGGAGCTTTCCGCCGGCGACTACCATTTCACCCTGGAGGCCCGGGAGGCCCTGATCCGGGTGCATTCCACCCGGGAGCCGCTGGGCGATCTGCTGGATCATCCCGCCGCCAGGGCCGTCCTGACGGCCAACGTGCCGCTGATCGACCAGGCGCCCGCCGCCATGCGCGACGCGCCGCTGCGGGACACGCTGCTTCAGCGGCCTGACGCCGACGCGCTGATCGCGAAGCTGGACGCGCTGCTGGCGGAGGTTCCGGACTGATCCGCCCGCGGAGGAAGCCGGAGCATTGCACCAAAAAGCCGGATCGGGCGCTCATGGCCTGATCCGGTTTGCTGTTCACTTCCTGATCCTCCGCAGCGCGTCGTTCAGGCGGCGCATCAGCTTCCCGGCACGTTGCCCGCCTGACGCGCCTCCCGATGCTCCCGCCGCTGACTGATCAGCCGCTTCATTCCCCCCGGGATGCCGGGCGTCATACAAAAAGCCGGATCGGGCGTCATGGCCTGATCCGGTTTGCTGTTCACTTCCTGATCCTCCGCAGCGCGTCGTTCAGGCTGCGCACCAGTTCCTCCGGCACGTTGCCTGCCTGACGCGCCTCCCGATGCTCCCGCCGCTGGCTGATCAGCCGCTTCATTCCCCCGGGAAGCCGGGCGTCATACAAAAGCCGGATCGGGCGCTCATGGCCTGATCCGGTTTGCTGTTCACTTCCTGATCTTCTGCAGCGCGTCGTTCAGGCGGCGCACCGGCTTCCCGGCACGTTGCCCGCCTGACGCGCCTCCCGATGCTCCCGCCGCTGGCTGATCAGCCGCTTCATTCCCCCGGGAAGCCGGGCGTCATACAAAAGCCGGATCGGGCGCTCATGGCCTGATCCGGTTTGCTGTTCACTTCCTGATCTTCTGCAGCGCGTCGTTCAGGCTGCGCACCAGCTCCTCCGGCACGTTGCCCGCCTGACGGATGAGCTTCTCGAAGGGAATCCCCGCCATCATGCTCTGCAGATTGGCGTTGTTGCCCGCGCTCTGGGCCACCTCGCCCCGGGCGGCGCGCATGCGGGTCAT
This sequence comes from Aristaeellaceae bacterium, assembly GCA_051886675.1. Classification (GTDB taxonomy): domain Bacteria; phylum Bacillota; class Clostridia; order Christensenellales; family Aristaeellaceae; genus UBA11524. The sequence continues at coordinate 22,997 of JBJEYH010000405.1, read as the reverse complement.
CATGGCCTCCATCAGCGGGCCGGCCTCCGGATGGGCGCGCAATTCGCCCATGGTGTCGCGGATGGAGAAGCAGGCAGGGTCGTATTCCTTCCTGTCGAACCAGTTGACGACCTCCTGCTTGCGGAAAGCATAGGCCCCGTTCGGCTCGGCCACGCGCCTGATCCGGATGGTGTCGCGCTGTCCGCCGGCTTCCGCGGTGATCTCGTGCTCGCCGGTGATGCGTACCGTGAACACGAACACCCGCGAGCCGGTCTGCTCCGCCACCTTCGCGCCGTCCACATACAGGGCGACGCAATCGCCGTTGGAATAGACCCGGATCTGCGTTTCATCCTCGGCCCGGTCGGCGTACCGCCTGCCGCACACGTGCACGAAGGGCTCCTTCGACCAGGCCGCCTTGTAGAGGTAGAAGGCATCCTTGCGCACCCTGCGGTCCATGGTGACCAGCCCCTTCTGGTTGACGCCCTTTTTGCCGCCCTCGTCGCGGCCGTCGGCGGCGAAGTCGAACAGGTTCCACACATGGGTGGCCCACAGGAAGGGCCGCTCGTCGATCACCCGCAGGATGTGCTCATGATAGCGGCACTGGTATTCCTCGGTATAGTCGCCCCGCTCAGGCTGGACGGCGTGGAAGGCCGGATTGGCGTCCGCGCCGTACTCGGAGAAGCCCATCACCCGATCCGGATGCTCCCGGCGGTACTTGTCGAAGAATTCCTCGTTCTGCTCCAGCTCGCCCAGATACCAGCCGAAATACAGGTTGTAGCTGGCGATGTCGGCGATCTCAATGAGCGGGCTGTCGGTCTCCAGCATGAAGGCGTGGGCCATGGTGGTGGGCCGGGTCGCGTCCAGGCTGCGGCACAGGGCCTGCAGGAGACGATGGTTCTCCAGCAGATCCTCGTCCACGGGGCTGGCGGCGGTGATCTCGTTGGACAGTCCCCAGCACACGATGGACGGATGATTGTAGCACTGCGTGACCAGCTCCCGCATCTGCGAGAGGGTGTTCTCCCGGCCGCCCGGCATGTGCAGGGTGATGTAGGGGATCTCCGCCCAGACGATCAGGCCGTTTTCGTCGCACAGGTCGTAGAAGGCCTGCGCCTGCTGATAGTGCGCCAGACGCACGGTGTTCGCGCCGATTTCGCGGATGATGGCCACGTCCTCCCGGTGATGCTCCATGGTCAGCGCGTTGCCCACGCCGGCTCTGTCCTGATGCCGGCTGACGCCCCGCAGCGGATAGGGCCGGCCGTTGAGGAAGAAGCCCTTCTCCGGATCCATGCGGAAGGAGCGCACGCCGAAGCGCGCCGCGACCGCATCCCCCGAGGGAAGCTCCGCCCGGGCGGTGTAGAGGTACGGATCATCCACGCCGTCCCACAGATGGGGCTCGGCGATGGTGAACACGGCGCAGGCATGCCCGTCCTCCGAGGGCACGGTGATGCTCTGGCCGCCAATGGTCATGGTCACGGGGACGTCGGCGTTCTGCCAGGTTTCCACAGTGATCCGGGCCTCGCCCTCCTGAAGGACGGGCGTGACCCTGATGCCCGGGGCGCCCCACGCTTCCAGCTCGAAATGCTCCGCCGGCACGATGATCAGGCTCACGTCCCGGTAAAGGCCGCCGTAGAAGGTGAAGTCCGCCTTCTGCGGATAGACCCGGTCGTTGCGGCTGTTGTCCACGGCCACCCGCAGCTCGTTGTGCGGCAGCAGGTGATCGGTGACGTCCACGCGGAAGGTGGAATAGCCCCCCTCGTGATGGCACAGCGCCGCGCCGTTCAGGGTGACGTCGGCGGTCATGGCCGCGCCGTCGAAGGACAGGCAGACCCGCTCGCCCCCGGCGTGCTCAGGCATGGCAAAGGCCTTGGTGTACACCGCCGTGCCCCGCCAGTAGTCGTTGCCGCCGTCCTGACCGTCCGCCGCGTTCCAGGTGTGCGGAAGCGTCACGGCCGCAGGAGCCTCGCCGGGTTTGGCAAAGTACCAGCCCTCGTTGAATGGGATCGTCTTTCGCATGCGCTTCTCCTCTCCTTCACGCGCCGCCGCGCGTCGCTTGTGGGTCTCACAGCCGCGTCGCCAGCACCGCCATGCTCTCCCGGCCGGGCAGCCTGACCAGCACCTGACCCTGGGCGTCCCCGGCAAAGACCTCGCGGGTCATGTTCCACGCGTCGATGACCTCCACCCGGTAGCGCTTGCCCTCGGGCAGGTCAAGGAGCGCTTCGGCGGGACACTGCCGGTCGAAGAAGATCAGCAGGCATTCGTCGCCGCACCGGGCCTGCCAGGGATGCTCGCTGTTCAGATGCGCCCAGCGATCCTGCTCCTTCATGCGCAGGATGCTCCCCCCGAAGGCCAGGGTGTAGCCGTCGGTGGCCGCGCTCACCCGCGCCGCCAGCTCCTCCGTGATCATCAGCGCCATGGCCGTCAGCCCCTGAAGCCAGGGCTTCAGCGGGCCGGGCAGACCCTCCACGATGTCGCGCAGGAACCGGATCCGCGCCGGGCTTTCGCCCTTCAGCCGGCCGCCCTTGCCCCACCACAGCACCTCGTCCTCCGCCAGGAAGGTCTCCCCGTGGGTGCAGTAGCCGCCCGACGCCACCGCCCGCCAGAAGCGGTGCGTCATCTCCTGCCCGGAGATGCAGCCCCAGTAGTTCCTCAGGTTGCCCTCGTAGGCGCACTCGTCGATCATCACGGGCTTTCCGTATTCCTTCAGCCAGCGGGGAATCTCGGTGAACGCCTTGGTCTGGATGCTGGCGTGGGTCACGCGGGGCCGGGTGGCGTCCCACAGGCACATGCAGTTGTGGCAGGACAGCAGATGGTGGAAGGGATCGTTGGCGGCGGTGTATTCCTCGATCTCCTCCCAGTCGGCCATGGTCTTGCGGGCGATGGCCAGATCGTACTCGTTGGCCAGCGACCACCAGATGCCCGGCTTGGCGCTCAGGCGGCGCAGCAGGTAGTCGAGATACGCCAGATTGTCCTCCTGGGGCAGCGTGTTGAAGCCCCAGCGGTCATAGGGGTGGAACAGGATCAGATCCACCTGGATGCCCATGGCCATGATCCGGTCCAGAATCCCCTCGAAGCGGCGCCAGAAGGCGATGCAGGGCCGGCCGGTATCCCAGGAGCCGTCATCGTTCCTCTCGAAGGCGTAGCAGGGGGGCTCGTTGTGGTTGTAGTCGTAGTGCTTGGGGAAGACGCACATGCGCACCTTGTTGAAGGGCGCGGCGCGCAGGGTGTCGAGGGTCTGCGCCACCAGATCGTCGTCCTGGGAGGCCAGGGCATACACCGTGGTGCCGAAGGGATGGAACAGCGTGCCGTCGGCATGCTCGAAGTGGGTATCCACCGCCCGGACGATGCCGTGGGCGCCCTCCGCCGGAACGCAGACCTCGCTGCCCTCGGCGGATACGCAGCCGCTCACCCGCCAGGCATACTCGCCGGGCTCCTCGGGCAGATAGCGCACGACGTACGCGCCGTCGCCGTCATAGAAGCCCTTGACCGTCGTGCTTTCGCCATGGCGGGAGAAGGTGGCGGTGAGGTCGATGGCGGCCCAGGCCTCGGTGAGCACGGGGCCGGCAAAGCGCAGCTCAAAGGTTTCGTACTGTTTCATGATGCCCATCTCCTTGTTGATGATGATCGGGTATCCAGGCCCGCGACGGAACGGCATGCGCGTCTGCCCGGCAACGGCGAAAGGAGCCGCCGCCTGCCAAGGACGACGGCTCCCGCTCAAAACCCGCCGGACGCCTTACTCCGCCACGAAGGCCAGCGTCTGCTCGATGGCGCCGAAGGGCTCCACGTTCCCGGCGGCGTAGTTCAGCACCATGTCGGCGGCGAAGCCCTCGGTGGTCAGGTCGCCGGCGGTGTCGAAGTGGATGATAAAGGAGTAGGTAGCCATGTCGATCTCATAGGTGCCGGCGTCCACGTCCATCCGGTTGCCCATGAAGTCCGCGTACAGCGCGACCGTGCCGTCGTCGTACAGGCTGCAGATGAAGTCGGCGTTCACGCCCTCCATGCCGGGCACGGGGATCGCGCCCTTCAGGGTGTAGGCCACCTCGGCAGCCTTCACCTGGATCAGGGTCATCTCGTCGCCGCTGTCGGAGACGTAGGTCCAGGTGCCGTCCTCGTTCAGGGACACCACGGCGCCGTCGTCATCCTCGCTGTCGGGGGTCAGGGTGATCACGGTCTGATCCTCGTTCATGGCGAAGGTGCCCTCCACCAGCATGATGACCAGGTCGTCATACCGGCCGTTGACCTTCAGGGTCAGGGTGGCGGTATCGTCGTCGGGGCAGATGAAGTCCGCCATGGCCACGGCCAGCTCGCCCGCGTAATCCGCCGCGAAGTCGGAGGTCTCGGGCTCGGTATCCAGGGTCAGCACGTTGTGCTCGCAGCCGATGGCGCACAGGTTGGCCATGTCCAGATACACATGGGTCTCATCCATGCCGCAGCGGTCGATCTCGTTGCCGTCGAAGTCGTAGAACACCACGGTGTAGGGCGCGGTGCCGGTGGGCACCTCAGCGTCGTCGCCCGCGGCCTCCTGGGTGGGCCGATCCGGCCAGCAGGCGTAATCGCAGGCCTCGGGCAGAATCTCGTAGGTGCCGCTGAAGGTGATCTGGTTCAGGCAGAAGCCCGCGTAGAACACCTTGCCCATGCCGGGCACCTCGTCGTAGAAGTGGATGAAGTAATCCATGAAGAAGCCCACGTCATAGCCGTAGGAGAAGTAGGTATTGGCCACGTCCGGCACGGCGGACTCGGCGGAGGCGAAGGACATCACGGACATGAGCAGCATCAGGCTAACCAGCAGAGCAGCAATCCTTTTGATCATCTTGTGTTTCCTCCTTTTTCAGGGCATCGCCCTTTCGGTAACACTATTATGACATCAAAGGCCCGCCGCCGCTGTATCCAATCCGACCAAAAATCCGGTAAATCCGATATGCTGCCCTCCGTCAGCTGTGCGCCCCCCGCTGATACTCCCGCGGGGTGACGCCGTAGCGCTTCTTGAACTGCTCGGTGAAATACGAGTAATTCCCGAACCCCACCGTGTTGGACACCGCCGATATGCTCAGATCCCCCCGCGTCAGCAGCTCGGCGGCCAGACGGATCCGCTTGTCCTGGATGTATTCGGACACCGTCATGCCGAACTTCTTCTTGAACAGGCGCGTGAGATGATCCGCGCTGATGAAGCACGCCCCCGCCAGCTCCTTGACGGACAATTCGTCCGCCAGGTGCGCGTCGATGTAGCTCACCGCCGCGTCCAGGGCGTTGGTGGTGTCGCCGCGCAGGTTCCGGGCCAGGGTGTCGATGTACTGCTGCCCCAGCTGCTGCACCTGCTCGCTCTGGCGGCGCCTGTCGATCCGCTCCCGGGCGCGCAGGAGCAGCTCGGTCAGCTTCTGGTAGCGGATCGGCTTGAGGGCGTACTCCAGGCAGTTGAGATGCACCGCCGTCCGGGCGTAGTCGAACTCGTCATGGCAGGTCAGGATGATGCACTCGGTGTTGGGGCTGTGCTCGTTGACGTATTCGATCAGCTCCAGGCCGCTGCGGCCGGGCATCTCGATATCGCTGACCATGATGTCCACATAGGTGCTCCGGAAATGATCCACCGCCTCCTGGTAGCTGCATGCCGTGAGCACCTTGTCAAACCCCAGCCGCGCCCAGTCCACCCCGTCCAGGATGCCCTGAATGGCCCAGCGCTCGTCATCCACGATCAGGATATTCATGCTCCGCCCTCCCCTTCTGCGGTTCCTCATACACGCAGGGAATCACGATGTACGCCTGCGTGCCCTGCTGCTCGCCGCTGGTGAAATGCACGTCGCCCTTCTCGCCGTAGAACAGCTCGATCCGCCGCACGCAGTTGTAGATGCCGATGTGCCGGTGACCCGCGGCGTCCACGTAGGGCTCGTGCCGCTCCAGGCACGCCAGCACGTCGGGCCGGATGCCGCTGCCCGTATCCATGATGGCGATGTGCAGCGCCCGTCCGCCCGCGTCCGTCTCCTCGGTGTGCACCGATACCACCACCTCGATGGCCTCGTCGGGCTTCAGGGCGTACTTGATGGCGTTTTCCACAAAGTTCTCGATCAGCAGCGGGGGAATCAGCGCGTCCAGGCTGCTGTCCGAGGCCTGGTACACATACGAAAACCGGTCCGGAAAGCGTATGCGCTGGATGTGAATGAAGTTGTCCACAAAGTCCAGCTCCTGCCGCACGCTCACCAGCTGCTGCCCCCGCCGCAGCACATACCGGAAGTAATCCCCCAGGCACAGGGCGTATTCCTGAATGGTCTGGGTATTCTTCGACTGGGCCAGGGCGTAGATCATGTTCAGCGAGTTGAGCAGCAGATGCGGATTGACCTGCAGACGCATGTTGTCCATCTCGCCCTCGAGCATGCGGATGTCCTTCTCGTGGGAGAGCTCCACCTCCTGCACCATGTTGTTGAAGGCCTCGTTCAGGCGGAGGAAATCGTCCGGGAACTTGTCCCCCAGATCCGGGATCCGGTAGGCGTGATCCGCCTTGAAGGCCTCCACCCCCCGGCCGAGCACCTCCATGGGCACCAGGATATCATGATGCAGCCGCCGGTACAGCAGCAGGCATCCGAAGGGCGTGACGCCCGACAGCAAGAGCGCGAACCAGTACCAGGAGGGAATGTGCTTCAGGGAATAGTTCCGGGGGCAGACCACCACCACCTGGAAGGCGTTCTTCGGATCGTCCCACACAAAGTTCTCGTGAAGCGTGAGCAGGCTCGTGTAGGATTCATCGGTGGGCTCCCAGGTGCCGTCGGCATGGATCAGGAAGGCCTGCTCCCTGTCGCAGGACACATAGACCGCGCCATTCTCCGCCGAAACGACCGGGAACAGCGGCAGCATGTTGCCGGCCACCACCGAGGGAAAATCCTCCAGCGGATCGGTGCCCTCGCACTCATAGCGCAGCGCCACCTGATCCAGGAAGGAGCCCAGGCCGTTGTTGCCGTTGAGGTGAACCTGATCGATGCTCTGGAAGATGGAGCCGATGGTCAGCGCCATGCACATGACGCTGACGGGCACCACCAGCAGAAGCACCATGGTCATGATGCGCGGACGCAGCCGGTGAAAGACCGGGCTTGTCCTGAGGATTTTCATGGCGAACGAAACGATTTTCACGGCGAACCCCTTGCCGGCGCGGCAGCGGCGAACGAGGAGCCGACCATACCGCCGCGGGATTGGTATGCTCAGCAGTCGGTCTGTGTATCGGGGATGCGGTCGATGCATGCTATATCCATTATACAGCAACTTTCGCCGCAGGCAAACAAAAAAATGCAGCCCGCCCTTTCGGCAGGCTGCGCGGCGCGTCTTAGCCCTTGACGCCGCCCTGGATCACGCCCTTCTCCATCTTGTCCTGGAAGAAGGGGAACAGGATGATGATGGGCGCCACCGCCGCGATGATGACCGCGAACTGGATCAGATAGCGGCTGTAGTTGGGGTTGGAGGAGTTGAGGAAGTCGGCGTTCTCGGTGGTGATCTGGCGGATGACCAGCTGCAGGGGCCACAGGGCCTTGCGGTTGGGCACGTAGATGGAGGCCTGCAGCCAGCTGTTCCACTGGCCGATGACCAGGTTCAGGATGATGACCGAGCCCATGTTCATGGCCTGGGGGAGGGTGATCTCGAAGAGGGTGGTGAGATGTCCCGCGCCGTCGATGTGGCTGGCCTCATACATCTCCTTGGGGATGGCGTTGAAGGCGTTCATCATCATGATGCAGAACATGGAGTTGGTGCAGCCGGGGATGACCAGCGCCCAGGGGGTGCCGACCCAGCCGAGGGCGCGGATGACCATGTAGGTGGGCACCATGCCGCCGCCGAAGAGCATGGTGAGCATCAGGCCCATGGTGACGGGCTTCTTGAGCTTGGTATCGCGGCTGAGGGCGTAGCCGGTGACGGCGGAGAGCAGGAAGCCGATGGTCGCGTAGGCGATGGTGTAGATGATGGTGTTGACGTAGCCATTGAGGATGCTGCTGTTGTGGAAGATCAGGTTGTAGCCCTCGAGGGTGAAGCCGCCCACGGGCCAGAGGGTGAGGCCCACATGGGTCAGCAGGGTTTTGCCGTCGGAGACCGAGGACATGAGCACATGCCACATGGGCAGCACCGAGCACAGGGCCACCAGGCCGACAAAGGTATACACGATGATGTCCACGATGATGTCCACGGTTGATTTGGTTTCAACCATGTTGTTTTCCCATTCCTCGCGTTTGCGTTGCTTGGCCATCCATGATTCCTCCCTTCTCAGAACAGCGAGCTGTTGGATACCTTGCGGGACAGGGCGTTGGAGCCGACCAGCAGGGCGGTGCAGATGACGGACTGGAACAGGCCGGAGGCCGCCGACAGCGAATAGTTGCTGTTGCCGCCGCCGAAGGCCTGCCGGTAGGTGTAGGTGTACACCGTATCGGAGACGCTGTAGGTGCTGGGCATGTACAGCAGCAGGATGTTGTCATAGCCCGAGCCCAGCGCGGTGCCGATGTTGATGACGAACATCATCATGATCATGGGCAGGATGGAGGGCAGGGTGATCTTGAACAGGCGCTGCAGGCGGGAGGCGCCGTCCAGGGCGGCGGCCTCATGCAGATCGCCGCTGACCTGGGAGATGGCCGCCACATACATGATGCTGCCCCAGCCGATGCTCTGCCAGATGCCCATGAACGTGTAGATGATCCAGAAGGCGGGAGGCGTATCGACGGCGAGCCAGTTCTGGTTGGGCGCGCCGAAGAGTTTGGTCAGCAGCAGGGTCAGGGGGCCGTCCTTGGCCAGGAACTGCGTGAACAGCGAGCAGACGATGACCGCCGCCACAAAGTTGGGCAGATAGGACATGGTCTGGGCAATGCGCTTGAAGCGCTTGCTGTTGATCAGGCTCAGCATCAGGGCGAAGATGATGGGCGCCACGAAGCCGACGGTGGCGCGCAGGGAGCCGATGATCAGCGTGTTGCGGATGGCCTGGGGGAAGTCCTCGCTGGTGAACAGCTCCTCGAAGTGCTTGAAGCCCACCCAGGGGCTGCCGAAGTAGCCGCTGGTGATGCTGTAGTCCTCGAAGGCCATGACGATGCCGAACATGGGCAGATAGTGCAGCACGATCTCGTAGACGATGATGGGCACAAAGAGCAGGTACACCACCCAGTCGCGTTTGAGCTCCGTTTTCCAGCTTCTGCGGGCCGAGCCGGTGCGTTCGCGGATCTTAGCCATGATTCTTACCTCCTGTCGCGTCGGGCTCAGCGCCACGGGTACTTGTCGATGTAGGTCTGGTACAGCTCGGTGATCTGGTCGACCTTGTACTTCTGCAGCGTCTTGCACCACTTGTCCCAGTCGGTGGTGAAGTTGCTCTTGCCGGTGATGAAGTTGGCGCAGTTCTTGGTCATGTATTCCAGCACCTTGGCGCGGGCGTTGTCAGCGGTGTTGCTGTCGGCCTCGCTCATCTCGTTGGTGACGCGGGAGCCCTGGAAGAAGCCCGTGTTGGGATAGACCATCCACTCGTTGAGGGTGTGCTGGAAGGTGGCGGCGTAGCCCAGGTCCACCGACGCGGTGGAGTTGAGCAGGATGCCCGGGGCCCGCTCGAAGCACACGGCGGTCTTCAGCTGGCCGCTGTCGTTCACCAGCACGGGGTTCTTCACCGCCACGCCGTCGGCGTTCATGGTATAGGCGCCGTCCGCCAGGCCGTTGTCGGCATAGAAGGTGCTGCTTTCCAGCGAGGCCGCCTGCTCAGCGCTCAGGCCGATGGACTTGACCAGCGCGCCCTCGGCAGTGTAGAAGTAGTCAAGATAGGAGCACAGCGTCGCCAGATCCTTGTCCTGGGCGGTCGGGGTGATGAGGAGCCACATGTTGGTCAGGCCGCCGCCCATGACGCAGTTGGGCTGCACGAAGCGGCAGCTGTCCGGGCCGTAGATGTCGTTGATGGGGTAGCGGGCGCCGGAGACGAAGATGCCCTCGGTGAAGCCGCCGTCATGCATGTCCATGCGGCCGCCGATCTGGCTCTGCTGGCCGTTGAACATGGGCACCTTGCCCTGGCGGACGGAGGAATCGTCGATCTGGTAGAAGGCGTCGGCGGTGCGCTGGGAGAAGTCGTGATCCAGCCAGCCCTCCTCGTACCAGTGATGCAGGCACTCCAGATAGGTCTTGAAGGAATCCTCGCTGCCGCCGAAGTGCACCTGGCCCTCCAGATCCTGATACCACACGTTCACGCCGCCGCCGAAGCAGCTCAGCAATCCGCCGGACCAGGTGAAGCCCGGATAGTACACGCTGATGCAGTACTTGTCCGTGATGCCCAGATCGGTCTGGGCCTTGACGAAGATCTGGAACATCCACTCCCAGTCGGACACGTAGAAGGGATCGGTGCCGTCCCAGTCAGGGTCGATGGCCAGGGCCTTTTCCCGCAGCTCATCATCCACCCAGCTGGGGAAGATCACGTCGTCCACCCAGCTGTCCACGTCCTCCTCGTCGGTGAAGCCGCCGGTGAAGGCCTCGCCCGTGGCAGGGTTGACGCCGTACTTCACGATCCAGTCCCGCCGGTACATGAAGCCCTGGAACACCGGCTCGGGCGCGTCGCGGATGGTGGTCAGGCCGTAGTAGTGCTCGTTGCCCTCGTCGTCCACGGTCACGGCGTTGATGAAGATCTCGTTGCTTGAGTGCACCAGCGCCACGTAGTTGGGCATGTACTGCTGCACATACTCGGTCAGCTCGATGGCGTAGCCCTTCTCCATCATGACGCGGGCCGGCTCGGAGATGGCCATGTCGATGAGGTCGGGCAGGTCGCCGGAGGCGAGCATGGTGGTGTAGTTGTCATTCTCCGAGCCGGGGGCGGGCTGGAGGAAGCTGAACGCGATGCCCTTTTCCTCCGGGCCCCAGGTTTTCTGGAGGGTATACTGAATGGCGGGGTTCTCGGCGTAGCTGTCGAAGTACTCCGAGGACGTGCCGGAATAGATCCACCAGGAGAAGGTGGTTTCCGGCGAGGCGTTGGCAGTGCTTTCCGTGCCGATGCTGCCGTAGTAGAGCTGCATGCCCACGAGCATCACCACGACGGCCGTGAGCAACGCGATCCATTTCGCGCGGATGGACATGGCGCCAGTCTCCTTTCGTATCGGTCAAGCCAGGCTTGCGCAGATTCTTGGGTGATTACAGGATATACCACAGCGACCGGTTGAATCTTCGTCAAATCCGACCGGTTTTCTCACGCATCCGACAAGCGGTCAGGTCACGACGATCCTGACGCGGTCCAGGTTGAGCACCTGCGTGAAGGGATCGTTCGCGTCGCCGTGGCGGTTGGTGGCCACCCGCACCGCGGCAAAGCAGGTGCCCGGCCGGTCGTAGGCGGTCACGTACTCGGCGTGGGCGGTGTGCATGCCGTCCCGCTCGCCCCGGGTGAAGGCCAGCGGAATCCCCCAGGGCTCCCGGGCGTCCACCTCGCGCCTGCCCTCCGGGCAGAACAGGATCTCCGTCACGTCCCCCGCGCCCAGGGGAACCTCCACGTCCACGGTGAAGCGCACGCATTCGCCGGGCCGCACCTCGGCGCGCTTGCCGCCGTTGGCCTTCAGGGTGGGAATCGCCTGGATGCCAAAGCGCCGGCGCACGTCCTCCTCGGGATGGATCTGCCCGTCCTCCCCCAGGGTGTAGGTCGTGCGGGGCAGAGGCTCCTGCCCCTTCTCCACCCAGTCGGCCAGGTCGATCAGCGCCTGGCGCAGCGCGCCCATGTAGTTGACGACCATGTGGTTGTAGCGGGCGTCGGTATCGCCGTGCATGCAGCGCTCCATGAAGTAGGTGCGGTGATCCGCGTCGCTCCCCCTGGCCTCGATGATCCTGCCGCGCCACCAGTCGGCGCACCAGGGGCAGGTGGATTCATCCATCAGGGCCTGAATGTTGATGACCTTGCCCTGGATATGCCCGTCCTGCCGGACGCCCACGCCCGTGAAGGGCACGGGGAACGGCGGCCGCTGGGCGGTCAGGGGCTGGCCGTCGGGCCCGCGGAACTGATCCCACGCATGGAAGGAGGGATCCTCCGGCACCTGATGGCGGTAGTAGTGCTGCGCGGCGATGTAGTCGGAATTGTCCAGGAGGATCTCATCCCCGGGCTGCACCCGGACGAGGGTCTCCGCCATGTCGCTCATGCCGTAGGAAGGCGCGATGGTCACCACGCCGCCCGCGTTGTCCGGGAAGCGCATCACCCGGCCCATGAGCAGCGTGGCCCCCCTGGCCTCGCCGGTCTGCAGGGTCATGTAGAGCCCCTCGGTGTACAGATCCTCCTGCCGCGGCACCTCCTCCAGCTCCAGGTACGCGCCCTCGCCGCTGGCCAGGAGCTTCTTCCAGGCGTCGTCCACGCCGTTCATGCCGTCCTCGGCGGCGCGGGGCTGCTGCTTCTGCGGCAGCTGCACGGCCCGAACCCTTGTGCGCAGGACGATCCGGTCGCGCACGGCGCTGCTCTGCGGATCGGCCCCGGCATAGCCGGGCTTCGTCCAGAAGTCCGTAAAGTAGGCGGGATCCAGCCCCTTGATGGCGGGCATCAGCACCGGCAGCGAGCCGGCGTCCATCCAGCCCCAGGCCTCGGGATACCAGGCCATGGGCGGAAAGCCCATCCGCGTCAGCTCCCGGAGCATGTCGGCCTCCGCCGCGCTCAGGCCCTGGCAGGGATCCCCGCTGCCGCCGGGCTCCAGCGCGTCCAGGATCCTGGGGAAGGCATTGCGCAGCACCCGCTGCCCCTGCACGTGCATGACGATGGTATTGGGCAGGGACACGGGCGAGCCGATGACGTAGGGCGCCGCGCCATCCCAGGCCCGGGTGTTCTCGATGCAGGCCATGGTCTTGTAGCCGCCCCCCGAGCCGCCGTAGACGTAGCCGTAGGGCCGCTGATCCGTGCCGTAGATCTCCCGGGCCTTCACCCGGGAATATTCCGCCGCCGCCGCCGAGGACTGCCAGGTCAGCCTGTCGTCGCGGTCCGCGCCGAACTGCGAGGCGGAGCCCATGTTCGTCTCCACAAAGTACGCGCCCCGGCTGAGCGCGAAGCCGATGGCGTCATTGACGCCCACGCGGCCGATGGAGGCCATTTCCTCATCCGGCCCCGGGAAGGGCGACAGGTACTGGTAGAACCTGCCCTCGTAGCGCTCCCTGGGCGGGAAGAAGAACGAGAACTTCACGGCCGTGCCCTCGAAGCAGCCGTGTATCCAGCGCATGGGAATGGTCTGGCCATTGACCAGATGCCGCTCCTGCCACTCGTCGCGGTCGATGACAGGGCGCGCGAAGCGGGGATCCTGCCCGGGGTCGAAGATGATCTTCTCCATCACGATAGCCTCCCTTGATGTCAGTTCATGTAGCGTCCGGCGGGGTCCGGTTCGGGCTCCGGCAGCGTCTCCGGCTCATCCTCGCGGGGCTTTTCCTCCGCCGAACCGTCGAAGCGGCGGAAGCGCCTGACGCACACCCGGCTCATGTACCAGATGATGCCCGCGGGCACAAACAGGATGACCACCGGCATCGCCTGCGGCACAAGCGCCGCCACCACATAGCCGCCCACCGCCGCCGCCAGCGCCAGGAGCGTCGACGGAAAGCAGAGCAGCATGTGGATCATGGCATTGTGGATGGCCTGGCGGCAGGTGAGCCGGAAGCGCGCAATGGTGGGGAAGGCCCACAGCATCACGCCCGCGCCCAGCAGGGCCAGCAGCAGCAGCGCCGCCGTGAGCAGGCGGGTCAGCGAGGTGACCTCCACCTGGGACAGCACATAGCCGTCGGCCACGATCAGCCCGAAGACCACCGCGAACAGAAGCGTCAGCGCCGTACCCTGCCGCAGGTTCGCCCGGAACGCCTCCCAGAAGGGGCGGAAGATGGTCGGGGCTTCGCCGCGCTCAATGCGCATGCCCACGGTCATCACGGCGGCAGCCGCCGCCCCCGTCGTGAAAAACGGCAGCGTGAACAGCAGGAATACCAGCCCCAGCTTGACATAGTCGGTCACCGCGTAGACGAACTGCGAGAATTTGCTGTCGGGATGAAACAGCTGCATGGACCGTCCACCCTCTCTCATGGTGGCGTCATTGTACCATTCCTCCCATAGCGGAAACTTTATGATATCCGACCAGGAATGACAGAAAACCGACACACCCGCTTGTCGGATGCGCCGTAAAACCGGTCGGATCAGCAATAGCATCCGCCCGCCCAAGGCTTTACAATAGGTACCAGCAGATCCTACAGAAGGAGTGATGCCCTACGTCTTCCGAAAAAACCATGAGCAATGAGGAAATGCTCCGCTCCGGCAGCTTTTCCCATCTGGCCATGAAGCTCTGCCTGCCCGCGATCCTGATCATGCTGGTCACGGTGCTCTACCATATGGCGGACGTGCTGTTCGTCGGCCGGATGGGCGACGCCAACAAGGTGGCCGCGGTCAGCCTGGCCTCGCCGCTGTTCACGATTCTGTCGGGCTTCGGCGTGCTGCTGGGCAACGGCGGCTGCACCGCCATCTCCCTCGCCCTGGGCCAGGCCGATTACGGCCGGGTGAAGAAAATCAGCGCCTTCTGCTTCTGGACGGCAATGGCCATCGGCATCGTCTTCATGGCCGGCGTGCTGGCGTTCATGCAGCCGCTGTGCCGCATCCTCGGCGCCAACGCCGATACGCTGCAGTTCACCATGGACTATCTGGCGATCATCGCCCTGGGCGCGCCGGTGATCATGCTCACCAACGTGCTGCCCTCGCTGATCCGCGCCGACGGCTCCACCCTCAACAGCATGATCGGCAACCTGACCGGCACGGTGCTCAACATCGTGCTGGATCCGCTGCTCATCCTCACCCTGCAGCTGGGCGTGCGGGGCGCCGCCCTGGCCACGGTGGCCGCCAATGCCGTGGCGCTGGTGTACTATCTGTACTTCATGGTGAAGAAGAGCCAGGTCTATTCCGTGAATCCCCGGCACTATTCGCTGGATGGCAGCGTGGCCCTGCGGACCATCATGCTGGGCCTGCCCATGTGCTGCTCCACCATCCTGATGAGCGTGTCCTCCACCGTCGCCAACAACCTGATGATGACCTTCGGCACGGTGGCCGTATCGGCGCAGAAGGTGGCCAGCACCATCGGCATGCTGGTCAGCATGGTGGTGATGGGCATCTGCATGGGCATGCAGCCCGCCGTCTCCTTCAACTACAGCGCCGGCAACCGGAAGCGGCTGATCGACATCCTGCAGAGGATCACGGCGATGGCGGTGCTGGGCGGCGCGGCGCTGGCCATCGTGAGCATCCTGTTCCGGGATCAGCTGCTGGGGCTGTTCCTCAAGGGCGCGGATGACAGCTTCCTGGCCATCGGCCGCGTATGCCTGCTGGCCTCGGTGGTCACAGGGCCGCTGCTGGGCTTCTACCAGATCTCGACCATGTACCTGCAGGCCACCGGCAAATCGAAAAAGGCGATCCTCGTTTCCCTGCTGGAGAAGGGGCTGGTCTATATCCCGGCCATGCTGCTGATGAAGCTGGTCTTCGGGCTGTACGGCGTGGTGTTCGCCGCCACCGTGACCACCGTGATCTCCGCCATCGTCGCCCTGTACTACTGCTACCACGACTTCCGCAAGGAACTGAAACAGCAAGGAGGACTCACCCATGAAGCCTGACAGCATCCTGGCCGCCATGACCCTGGAGGAGAAGGCGGCGTTCGTATCCGGCCACGATTTCTGGCACACCCGGGCCATCGAGCGTCTGGGCGTACCCCGCGTCATGATGTGCGACGGCCCCCACGGCCTGCGCAAGCAGGAGGGCAATGGTGATCACCTGGGCATCAACGAAAGCATCCGCACGGTGTGCTATCCCACGGCGGCGGCGCTGGCGTCGTCCTTCGACCGGGACGTGATGGCGCGTCTGGGCGAAGCCCTCGGCCAGGAATGCCAGGCCGAGCACGTGGGCATGCTGCTGGGCCCCGGCATGAACATCAAGCGCAGTCCGCTGTGCGGCCGCAACTTCGAGTATTTCAGCGAGGATCCGTACCTGGCGGGGCAGCTGGGAGCGGCGTATGTGAAGGCCCTGCAGAGCAAGGGCGTCGCGGCCTGCGCCAAGCACTATGCCTGCAACAACCAGGAGACCCGCCGCATGAGCGGCTCCTCCGAGGTGGACGAGCGCACATTGCGGGAGATCTATCTGCCGGCCTTCGAGGCGGTGGTGAAGGAAGGCGGCACCCGGGGTCTGATGTGCGCCTACAACGCGGTGAACGGCACCTTCTGCGCCGAGAACCGCATGCTGCTCACGGACATTCTGCGCGGCGAATGGGGCTACGAGGGCTTTGTGGTCACCGACTGGGGCGCGATCAAGGATCGGGCCCGGTGCGTGCAGGCCGGTCTGGATCTGGAAATGCCGGGCAATCCCGGCGCGAAGGGCGAGGAAATTCTGCAGGCCATCGCCGACGGCCGCCTGACCGGGCAGGAGCTGGATCGCGCGGTGCGCTGCGTGCTGGACTTCGTGCTCACCGCGGCGCAAAACCAGCAGGAGGACGCGGTCATCGACCGGGACGCCTGCCGGGCCCTGGCGCGGGAGCTGGCCACGGAATGCGCGGTGCTGATGAAGAACGAGGGCGTGCTGCCCCTGCGCGGGGAGCAGCGCCTGGCCCTGATCGGCGATTTCGCCGCGAAGCCCCGCTATCAGGGCGCGGGCTCCAGCCACATCCATGTGGAGCATCCGCTGTCCGCGCTGGAGGCTGCCGAGGGGCTGAACCTCTGCTATGCCCGTGGCTTTGACGCCCGCAGCAGCGAAACGGACGCCGCCCTTCTGCGGGAGGCGGTGGACGCGGCGGCGCAGGCCGACGTGGCGGTGGTGTTCGCGGGTCTGCCGGACGCCTTCGAGTCCGAGGGCGGCGACCGGCCGCACATGCGTCTGCCGGACAATCAGAACGAGCTGATCGCCGCGGTTGCCGCGGCCAATCCGCGCACGGTGGTGGTGCTGCATGGCGGCTCGCCCGTGGAGCTGCCGTGGCTGGGGGCGGTGAAGGCCGTGCTGTGCATGTATCTGGCCGGCGATCAGGCGGGCGGCGCGGCAATGGATCTGCTGCTGGGTCGGGTGAACCCCAGCGGGCATCTGGCGGAAAGCTGGCCCATCCGCCTGCAGGACAATCCGTCCTACCTGAACTTCCCCGGCGAGGACGGGGTGGTCACCTACGCCGAGGGGATCTTCACGGGCTACCGCTACTACGACAAAAAGGAGCTGCCGGTGAACTTCCCCTTCGGCCACGGCCTGTCCTACACGACCTTCGAATACAGCGGTCTGACGCTGGACAGGCCCGCCATGCGGGACACCGATACCCTGACCGTCTCGGTGCGGGTGAAGAACACCGGCGCCGTCGCCGGGAAAACCGCCGTTCAGCTCTACGTGCGCGACCGGGAAAGCACCGTGCGCCGTCCCGTGCGCGAGCTGCGCGCCTTTGACAAGATCGCCCTTGCGCCCGGCGAGGAGCGGACGGTGGTCTTCACGCTGGACAAGCGGGCCTTCGCCTACTGGGAGCCCCGGGTACACGACTGGTTTGTGGAAAGCGGCGCGTTCGTGCTGGAGATCGGCGAGAGCAGCCGGGATCTGCGCGTCAGCGCGGAGGTGCAGGTGGAAGGCACCCGGGAGATTCCCTTCACCTTCGACCGCAACACGCCTCTGGCCCGGCTGATGACCAAGCCCCAGGGCCAGGCCTTCATCCAGCGGCTGATCGACAGCCATCCCCGCCGTTCCGACGGCGACGGACAGACCTCCGCCATGGGCGAGGGCAGCGACGTTCTCCTGCAGCAGATGATGCAGGAAACGCCCCTGGGCGCGCTGGTGGGCTACGGCCGCATGACCCCCGCGCAGCTGGACGCGCTGATCGCCGAGCTGAACGCGTGACCCGCAGGACGCAGCCGCGCCGATCGTCCGGCAGCGGATATCCTCACCGACGCAGCGGAACCCTTCATCCGCCGGATGACCCGCTGCCGCAAACAAAAAATCCGAACCACAGACCACAGCCGGTCTCTGGTTCGGATTGCATGAAATATGGCCGGGCCCGGGGCGGCAATGCCTCCCGGAAGCCCGGCCTTTTTGTGTGCTCGTCGTTGCAGGCATCCGCCCCGCGACGCCCTCCAGCGGCTGACGCGGCGGTCTGCCCCGGCCCTTTGGCAGCGGATGCCCCGGCTGCGCAGGCCCCTTCGCCGGAGCGGTCAGGGCGCGCCGCAGCCGTGGGATGCCGTGCATTCCTCCGTGCCGGAGGCATGGTTGGGCACGGTCATGTCGAAGGGGAAAACCGGCAGGCCGTTTTCGCCGGTGAGGATCGTCGCCGGCCAGTTCTCCTGCCCATAGCGCACACGCACGCTGGACGCCGCATGCCTCAGCGCAAGCACGCACCGGCTGCCCGCGATCTCTACGCCGCATGGCTGCGCGCCTTCCACCCCGATGGCGGACTGCGCCTCGCCCCGGATCCGCAAGCCGCCGCCCGTCCCGGCGAAGGTCAGCGTCAGCTTCCCGCCGGACAGCTCCGCCCCCGTCAGGCGCGGCGCGTCCGCCGGCACATTCTGCCCGTAGACATGGGCCAGCGCCAGCGCGGCCAGCCGATGCCCCGGCGTCTGCTTGTCCGCGGGATGCACATTGTCCCGCTCGCCGCAGTCCAGCAGACAGGCCAGCGCCGCGTGCGCCGCCGCGTCCGTCACCGCCTGCTGCGCCGCCCGGATGGCAGGCCAGTCCTCGGCAGAGGCATCCGCGCCGAACCGCGGAAGCTGCGCCGCCGCGAAAAACAGCGTGTCGTCCATGAACAGCCTGCGCCATTGGGCGATCAGCGCCGCCAATACTGCTGCGTAGCCCTTCGCCCAGGGCTGCGCCGCGTCCTGCTCGCCCTGATAGTACAGGAACCCCCGCAGGGTCATCGGCGCGACGCGGGTCAGCATCGTCTCATACGGCCCGGCGGGACGCCGCAGCATGGTGCGTCCCCAGGGCGGCGGCCAGGGGTAATCCCCGATGCGTTGGGTAATCTCCGCAAAGGTGATGGCCGGGTTTTCCGCCTTCAGCGCGGCGGAGGCGGCGTTGTAGCGGTCGACCTCCCGCTGATAGGCAGCGTTCTCCTGCTCGTACTGCTCGTCCGTCTTGCCGGTCACATGCGCCTCGAAATCCGTCAGATACGCCTGTCCCTCCGGGAAGCCCGCCAGCGTTTCCCGGCTCATCCAGCAGCTGGCCGAGGTGCCCCCCAGGCAGCACACGATCATCCCCACGGCCACGTTCAGCCGCCGGGCCATCTCCTGCGCCGCGTAGAACGCCACCGCCGATACCTCCCCGCACCCGTCCGGCGCAAGGAGCTTCCAGGCGCAGTCGCGCTCCAGCGCCTCCGCCTGGGCAGAGGTCGCGGCCTGCGGCGTCTCGTAGAAGCGGACGCGGCTGTCCCGCAGGGTGTTGGCCCGGCTGAAGCCCTGCTCGTCCCGCAGGCGGTACTCCATGTTCGACTGCCCGCCGCACAGCCACACCTCGCCCAGCATCACGTCCGCCAGGGTGACCGCTTCCTGTCCGCAGCGCACGGTCAGGGTATGGGGCCCGCCCGCCGCCATGGACGGCAGACGCACAAGGAAGCGTCCCTCCCGGCTGTCCGCCGCGGCGCGGATGCCGGCCAGCTCAACCTCCACAGGGCCGTCCGCCTCGCCGAATACAGCGATGGGCTTGCCCTGCTGAAGCACCATATGCGCGCCGAATACCGCCGCGAGCCGCAGCATGTTATCCCTTCCTTCCGCGCAGGTAGGCCAGGTTGCGGTCGATGAAGCCGCAGCGCTGCTTCACGCAGTCCACGCTGCGCAGGGGATCTGCGGGGGTGTTGAACACATAGTCCGCCAGCCGGTCGATGGTGGTGGTGGCCACGTGCAGGCGGGTGTCGCTGGAGGCGTAGTAGATGTACACCTGCCCGTCCGGCGCGGCGATGGCCCCGTTGGTGAAGGTCACGTTGCTCACGTCGCCCACGCGCTCATCGCCCATGGGCGCGATCAGGTAGCCGCCGGGCTCGGCGATCACCCGGGCGGGATCCTCCAGCGCCGTGGCGAAGGCGTAGATCACATACCGCAGGCCCGCCGCCGTGTTGCGCACGCCGTGGGCGATGTGGATCCAGCCCCGGTCGGTTTTGATGGGCACCGCGCCCGCGCCGTTCTTGCTCTCGGTGATGGTGTGGTAGCGGCGCACGGAGGTCATGCGCTCCTCGTCGATGACGGCGTTGGTGATATCCTCGCACAGCCCGAAGCCGATGCCCCCGCCGCTGCCCGTCTCGATGAAGTCGTCCATGGGCCGGGTGTAGAAGGCGTACTTGCCGTCCACGAACTCCGGATGCAGCACCACGTTGCGCTGCTGCGGGGAGCGCAGGGTGCGCAGGTTGGGCAGCCGCTCCCAGGTCTTCAGATCCTTCGTGCGCACGATGCCCGCCGCCGCCACCGCCGCGGAAAGATCGTTGACGCTGGTGTCCTTGCTCTCGGAGCAGAACACGCCGTAGATCCAGCCGTCCTCGTGCCGGGTCAGACGCATGTCGTAGACGTTGGTTTCCTCAGGGCAGGTGTCCGGCAGGAGGATGGGTTTGTCCCAGAAGCGGAAGCCCTCCACGCCGCTGTCGCTCTGGGCCACGGCGAAGAAGCTCTTGCGGTCCAGGCCCTCCACCCGGGCCACCAGGGTGAATTTGCCGTCCACCAGCAGCGCGCCGCTGTTGAACACGGCGTTGATCCCCAGCCGCTGCATCATGAAGGGATTGGTCTCCGGGTTGGGGTCGTAGCACCAGAAGGGCGGCACGTGGGCGCGGGTCAGCACGGGATTCACCCAGCGGTCGTAGATGCCGTTGTCATAGCGGGGGTCGATGGCGTTCTTCTGTCCGATCAGCGCTTCATACTGCGCCTCGATCTGCTCATAGCTGCGCATGTCTGCTCCTTTCGATGACCTCAAAGGCCATACGTCCATTGTGATAGGGACACTTCCAGGGTTCCACGATGGGCTTGTCGGTGGGGGTGCCGTCCTCCCGCACGCTCCAGAACCATTCCGAGCCCGGACGCCTGTCGGCCATCACGTCCCGGATGTAGCGCCACTGGCTCAGCGCCGCGTTCAGGAATTTCTCCTCGCCCGTCCGCTCCCACGCGTTCAGGAAGCCCAGCAGCGCTTCCGCCTGCACCCACCATACGCGCGTGGTGTCCACCCTGCCCCGCTCGCACTCGGCGGCAAAGCCGTGATCGGTGAAGGCCTTGTCGAGGGTTTCCTCCGCCATGGCCATGAGCAGCGGCCGGATGCGCCCGGTCAGCGCGTCGTCCGCCAGCACGTCCAGGGTGCGGTCGGCCAGCCAGGAGGTCTCGATATCGTGACCGTAGCTGTGCAGGTCGATGAGCGTATGGTATTCCCGGTCGAAGAACACCTCCTGCCGGCGCCTGGCCGGATTGTAGATGCGCTTCTCCAGCACCTCCAGGATAAAGTACAGCCGCCGGCGCACCCGCTCGTCCCGCCCGACGCGGTACAGCGCCGTGTATGCCTCCAGCACGTGCAGGAGGGTGTTCATGGTCTTTTCCGCCATGACGCCGTTTTCGCTGAGCTTCTCGTTGCTTTCGGGCTGCCAGTCGGCCGTGAAGGCCTCCAGATACCCCAGCTCATCCGTGCAGCGCTCCTCGATCAGCTCAAAGAGCCCCGTGGCCTTCTCCAGCGCGCCCCTGCAGCCGCTGGCCTCCGCGTAGGCCGACAGCGCGTAGATGGCGAAGGCCTGATTGTAGGTATGCTTCGTGCCGTCGCAGACCGTGCCGTCCGCGTTGACCGACCAGTAGACGCCGCCGTTTTTCACGTCGGTCATGCGGCAGAGCATGTCGTAGGCGTGGCGGGCGTAGGGCAGCAGCGACGCGTCCCCCAGCGTCATGGCCGCCTGGGAGAAAAACCACAGGATCCGGCTGTTGAGGATGCATCCCTTCACCGCGCCGAAATCCCTCGTCAGATCATACCCCACATACCCCGCGTAGCCGCCGTTCTTCTCATCCAGCAGCCCCTTCCAGAAGGGAAGGATCACCCTGTCCAGATGCTCCCGGATTTCCCGGGTCATGTCATTTCTGCTTTCCATAGCAGCCCTCCTTCAGCCTGATCGCCTGATGCAGCCTTCGCACAATAACCTGCGCTGCGCGCCGGTGGCTGGCCTTGCCCGGATGCGCCCGGGATCCCAGCGCCTGCGCCGGACAGACCGGCAGCGCCGCATATCCGACCCGGCCGTCGCCCTCCTGCCGCACCCTGCGCACCGCGCCGCGCAGCAGCGGGGCAATCCCGCATCCGCCCATGCCGTAGGCCCACAGCACATACGCCTCCGGATTCCTCCGGCGCACCTGCCGGAGAAATTCCGCCGCCGCTTCCTGGATGGCCTCTGCCGCCCGCTCCCTTTCCGCGCCCTCCAGCCCGGCAAGGGCGGCGGCGTCGTTGGTGCCCAGGTTGATCACCACCGCGTCCACGGGATGCTCAGCGAAGGCGTAGGGTCTGTCGCCGTCCCGTTCCACCGCGCAGACAGCGTCGTATATGCGGGGCAGACGGTTCTCCCGCTTGCCATCCCAGCTCCAGTAAACCCCCCAGCCGCTTTGGGATATCCAGCGGCCCTGGGCGTTCATGGCCCGGCAGACCTCCATGGCCCAGCTCTCCATGCCGCTGAGCCAGATCGTCCGCCATTCCATCGCACCTTCCGGGCCGATCAGTCCCTCGCCGCTGGTCAGGCTGTCGCCGATAAACTCGATGGCCAGCGCTCTTTCCGTCAGGGGCAGCAGCGTACCGTCCGTCCGCAGACGATGGGCCGTCACATACAGCCCCTCGTCCTCCGCCACCGGCTGCGTATCGCGCAGGAGCGTCACCGTATGTGCCGCGGCGTCATCCATGCCCCCCAGCAGCGTGTACCACCGTTTCCCGCGCTCCAGGGCGAACCGTGCCGCCGGCGCGCCATCCACCAGCACGCCCATCCATGGACATTGTAGCACATAATCCGCCTCGATTTCCACCTGCAGCGTCACGCAGCGGATACAAATTTCCACGCCGCTCCCCGTCCAGTACATCGGAAACGCGGACTGCTGCGGGTCATAGCGTCCCAGCAGCCTCACATGCTCCGCCTGCCGAA
>JBJEYH010000404.1:0-1980 GCA_051886675.1 Aristaeellaceae bacterium | reverse complement strand
CAGGTTCAGGCGTCCATCCTGCGGACGCACCCGGACGTGATCTTCCTGCTGGACAGGGCGGCGGCAGGGCGGCTCTGACGAGCGTCAAAGAAGTGGCCCTTTGGGGCCGCTTCTTTGAGTTTTGCAGCCTGTCGCTGGCCGCTCGAGGCTGTAAGGAAAGCTTTCAGCAGCGCGGAAAACGACCCGCCCCCGGAGCAAGGCCCCGGGATACGCTTGCAGTCCCGCGGACGGCTTTGGGAGTACGGAGCCGCAGGCTGTCTTTCCTTTGGATGGCTTTGGGCTGGTGATTTGCGGCTTGTCCTGACGGGCGAATCGTCCACACGAAAGGAAGCATACGCATGAGCGGCATCGAATACAGAACCATGCGGCCTGATGATCTTCCCGCCGCGCTGCTGCTCTGGCAGGGCGTGGACGGGGTGCATCTGCACAGCAACGGGGAGGAATCCTGCGAGGCCCTCCGCCGCTACCTGCAGCGCAATCCCGGCCTGAGCCATGTGGCCCTCTGCGGCACGGCCATGGTGGGGGCTGTGCTGTGCGGGCACGATGGCCGGCGGGGCTATCTGCAGCATCTGGCGGTGCATCCGGACTTCCGCCGGAGGGGCATTGCCCGGCAGCTTCTCGGCCGGGTGGAGCAGGGGCTGAGCAGGGCCGGCATCCGGAAGGAGGCCCTGTTTGTGCTGTGCGGCAACACCTCCGCCCAGGCGTTCTACGAGCATATGGGCTGGCAGGAGGAAACCGTGGTGAAGATATTTTCCCGGGTGCTTCCGCCGGAGGGGGACGCTTCAGCCCCATAAGCAAAAGGGCGTGACCGCGAAGGCCACGCCCTTTGTTCATGCTTCTGCGCAATCAGCTGCAGTAACTCGCCGTCGGCAGACTGCCATCGGGCCTACAAACTCGCCCTCAGCAGACACAGGCCGCACCAGCTCGCCGTCGGCAGACAGCAATCGGGCCCTGACGACATGCACGTCAGGGCCCGTGCGATTCCATCAGGAATCGCTTCCTTACACGAACGGCCGGGAGCAGGCACAGCCTGCGACCAGTGAGTGAGTGCAAAATCGCCCGGACGGCACAGCCGTCCGGGCGACGCGAAGCGCCTTACAGCAGCTTCTTGTACAGTTCCTTGATCTCCTCCACGGAGGTGTCGCGGGGGTTGCCGGGACGGCAGGCGTCGGCAAACGCGGACTCGGCCAGGAAGTCCAGATCGTCGGGGTTGACGATCTCCTTCAGGTCGGCGGGGATGCCCACGTCCATGCTCAGCTGCTTCACAGCGTCGCAGGCAGCCTTGCGGTACTCTTCCACGGACATGTTCTCGGTGCCCTCGACGCCCATGGCCGCCGCGATGTACTTGTACTTGTCGCCGGTGACGGGAGCATTGTACTCCATCACGGTGGGCAGCAGGATGGCGTTGGCCACGCCGTGGGGGGTGTCATACACCGCGCCCAGGCAGTGCGCCATGGAGTGCACGATGCCCAGACCCACGTTGGAGAAGCCCATGCCCGCCACATACTGGCCCAGAGCCATGCCGTCGCGGCCCTCGTCGGTGCCGGCCACGGCGCCGCGCAGGCTCTTGGCGATGATCTCGATGGCCTTGAGGTGGAACATGTCGGTCAGCTCCCAGGCGCCCTTGGTGGTGAAGCCCTCAATGGCGTGGGTCAGGGCGTCCATGCCGGTGGCGGCGGTCAGGCCCTTGGGCATGGTGGACATCATGTCGGGATCGATCACGGCCACCTCGGGGATGTCATGCACGTCCACGCAGACGAACTTGCGCTTGCGCTCCACGTCGGTGATGACGTAGTTGATGGTCACCTCAGCGGCGGTGCCGGCGGTGGTGGGCACGGCGATGGTGAACACGGTCTTGTTCCTGGTGGGGGCCACGCCCTCCAGGGAGCGCACGTCGGCGAACTCGGGGTTGTTGATGATGATGCCGATGGCCTTGGCGGTATCCATGGAGGAGCCGCCGCCGATGGCGATGATGTAGTC
>JBJEYH010000403.1:0-1982 GCA_051886675.1 Aristaeellaceae bacterium | reverse complement strand
ACGGTTCTGGACGGCGCGGGCGTGGGCTTCCTGCCCGACGCGGCCCAGTATGGCGACGAGGGCTCCTGCACCATCGGGCATGTGGTGGACAGGTGCCGGCCTTCCCTGCCCAACATGGCCCGCATGGGTCTGGGCCACATTGAGGGCGCCCACTATCCTGCCGATCCCGCCGCGGTATGCGCCTATGGCCGGGCCATGGAGCGCAGCGCCGGCAAGGACACCACCACCGGCCACTGGGAGCTGGCCGGGCTGACGCTCCCCAAGCCTTTCCCGACCTTCCCCAACGGCTTCCCGGCGGATTTCCTGGCGAAGTTCGAGGCCGCCATCGGCCACAGGGTCATCGGCAACAAGCCCGCCTCCGGCACGGCCATCCTGGATGAGCTGGGCGCGGAGCACATGCAGAACCGTACACCCATTGTGTACACCTCGGCGGACAGCGTGTTCCAGATCGCCTGCCACGAGGAGATCTTCAGCGTGCCTGAGCTGTACCGCATGTGCGAGATCGCCCGTGAGATGCTTCAGGGCGACCTGTGCGTGGGCCGCGTGATCGCCCGGCCCTTCGTGGGCGAGCCGGGGCATTTCACCCGCACCAAGGCCCGCAAGGACTTCTCCGTGCCGCCCTTCGGCCCCACGCTGCTGGACGCGGTGTCCGCCGCGGGCATGACCTGCCTGGGCGTGGGCAAGATTGAGGACATCTTCGACCGTCGCGGGCTGACCGGCTCCAACCATGCCGCGGGCAATCCCGCCTGCATCGACGCATGGATGGACTACATGCGTCAGGACTTCACGGGCCTGTGCTTCACCAACCTGGTGGACACCGACATGCTCTACGGCCACCGCAACGATCCCGAGGGCTTCGCGGGCGCGCTGACCTACTTCGACCGGAAGCTGCCGGAGATCATGGCCCTCATGGGCGACGAGGATCTGCTGATCGTCACCGCCGATCACGGCTGCGATCCCTGCTTCCCCGGCACCGACCACACCCGGGAGCACATCCCGCTGATGGTCTGGCACAGGGGCATGAAGGGCTGCACCGATCTGGGCCTGCGCAGCACCTACGCCGACGTGGCCGCCACCTGCGCCCAGTGGCTGGGGCTGGATGAGCGCTTCGGCGCCCGGTCCTTCGCCGACGACCTGGTGTGACGGCCCCATTCCCCCACAACCGACAAGGGAGGACAACCCATGGCAAGCTATGAGCAGCTGCAGGCCGCGGCCCAGGCCATCCGCGAGAGGGCGGGCGATGCGGAGATCGGCGTGATCCTCGGCAGCGGGCTGGGCGACTATGCCCAGGCCCTTCAGGACGCCAGGTACATCGACTACAGGGACATTCCCGGCTTCCCCGTGTCCACCGCCCCCGGCCACGCCGGCCGCTGGTGGACGGGCACGCTCCACGGCAAGCGGGTGTGCATGATGCAGGGCCGCTTCCACGCCTACGAGGGCTACGACCTGGGCGAGGTGACCATGCCTGTGCGGGTGATGGCGCTGCTGGGCGTGAAGACGCTGATCGTCACCAACGCGGCGGGCGGCGTGAACCTGGGCTTCACCCCCGGCGACCTGATGATCCTCACCGACTGCATCAACTTCTCCGGCAAAAATCCCCTCACCGGCCCGAACATGGAGCCCTTCGGCCCCCGCTTCCCCGACATGACCCGCGCCTGCGACCAGGAGCTGATCGCCCTGTGCCAACGCCAGGCGGACAGGCTGGGGATCCCCGTGCGGCAGGGCGTGTACATGTGGTTCAACGGCCCCTGCTACGAGACCCCGGCGGAAATCCGCATGGCCCGGATTCTGGGCGCGGACGCGGTGGGCATGTCCACCGTGCCGGAAATCATCGTGGCGCGGCACTGCGGCATCCGGGTGCTGGGCGTGAGCTGCATCACCAACATGGCGGCGGGCATTCTGGATCAGCCCCTGTGCCATGAGGAGGTCACCGAGGTGGCCAACCGGGTGCGGACGACCTTCCGCAGCCTGCTGGACGCGGT
>JBJEYH010000402.1:0-8780 GCA_051886675.1 Aristaeellaceae bacterium | reverse complement strand
GGCGTTCTTGTAGAACTCGGAGCCGTCAGCGTCGGTCATGCCCATGGCCACGAAGCTGGAGGCGGGCACCTGACCGGCCTGGCCGATCTCGGTGACGATGTAGTTGCGGTCGAACAGCAGGGCCACAGCCTTGCGGATCTCAGCCTTGGCGGCCTCGGCCTCAACGCCGGTCAGCCCGCTGGAGGCGGGCAGGATGTTCTCGTTGACGTTCCAGCAGACGTAGTAGGTGCCGATCTGGCCGGCCACCACGTACTCGGTGGGATACTCTTCCTTCAGGGCAGCCATCTCGGCGGTGGGCACGTCATCGATCATCTGCCAGTCGCCGTTCTGGAAGTTCGCCAGCATGTTGTTGGCGTCGTCGGACAGGTAGCACTCCAGCACGTCCAGGGTGATTTCGTCAGCCCGGAAGTAGTTGGGGTTCTTCTCCAGGGTGATCTTGCTGCTGTGGGCCCAGGCGGTCATGACATAGGGGCCGTTGCCAACGTAGGTGGCAGCCTCGGTCGCCCAGGCTTCGCTGGCCACCACGTCCTCGCGCACGGGGCAGTAGGTGGGGAAGGCCAGCAGCTCGTTCCAGTAGGGCACGGCGTTGTTCAGGGTGACCACCAGGGTCTTGTCGTCGGTGGCTTCCACGGCCAGGTCGTCCGGATAGCCCTTCACAACCTCGAACATGTAGCCGTAGTCGGCGCCCAGCGCGGAGGAAGCAGCGCGCTTCCAGGCGAAGGCGAAGTCGCCGGCGGTCAGGGCCTGGCCGTCGGACCACTTCAGGCCGTCCACCAGGGTGTAGGTGTAGGTCACGGTGCCGTCGTCATTGGCCACGGGCTCGGACAGCTCGGTGGCGCACTCGGGCACGATCACCAGCACGCCGTCAGCGTTCTGCTTCCAGGCAGCCAGGCCGGAGAACAGGTGGGCGATCATGGTCGCGCCGTCCACGGCGGAGTTCAGGGCCGGATCCAGGGTATCGGGCTCGGAAGCCAGGCAGACCGCCAGCTTCACGGGCTCCTCAGCCACAGCGGGCATCGCGCAGGCGATGGCCATGGCCAGAACCAGCATGAGAGCAACCAGCTTTTTCATGGTGAGTTCCTCCTCAAAATGAGTTATTCACAAATGCGGTTTCCGCATTGATGAACCATGGGGATCAGTTGATTTCCTTCACCCGGTGGCAGGCCACGAAGTGACCCTTCTCCACCTCCTCGAAGGGGGGCATGGACTGGGCGCAGGCCTCGGTGGCGTAGCGGCAGCGGGTGCGGAAGGGGCAGCCGGAGGGCGCGTTGAGCGGGCTGGGGATATCACCGGTGAGCACAATGCGCTGATTGGCCCGGGCCGCCTTGGGATCCGGCAGGGGCACCGCCGAGAGCAGCGACTGGGAGTAGGGGTGCAGCGGATGGTTGTAGATCTCGTCCGCGTCCGCCAGCTCCACCATCTTGCCCAGGTACATCACCGCGATGCGGTCGGAAATGTGCCGCACCACCAGCAGATCGTGGGCGATGAACAGGTACGTCAGCCCCAGGCGATCCTGCAGGTCGTCGAACATGTTGATGACCTGCGCCTGAATGGACACGTCCAGCGCGCTGACCGGCTCGTCGCAGACGATGAACTCCGGATTCACCGCCAGCGCCCGGGCGATGCCGATACGCTGCCGCTGGCCGCCGGAAAACTCATGGGCGTAGCGGGAGGCATGCTCGCTGTTCAGGCCCACGTAGCCCAGCAGCTCCAGGATGCGGTCCTCGCGCTCCTTCTTGCTGGCGTAGAGGTGATGCACGTCCAGCGGCTCGCCCACGATGTCCGACACGGTCATGCGGGGGTTCAGCGAGGAGTAGGGATCCTGGAAGACCATGGTGGCCTTCTTGCGGAATTCCTGCACGTCGGCCCTGGTCCTGATCTGCCGGCCGTTGTACCAGATTTCGCCGTCGGTGGGCTTGTACAGATGAAGGATCGTGCGGCCCACGGTGGTCTTACCGCAGCCGGACTCCCCCACCAGGCCCAGGGTTTCGCCCCGGTTGATGGTGAAGGATACGTCGTCCACGGCCTTGAGGGGCTTGGAGCGGAAGAAGCCCATGTTGATGTTGAAGTACTCCTTCAGTCCCTTGACCTCCACCAGCGGCTGCTTCTTCTGATCAGACATGCTCCTCGCCTCCTTCCAGGGTGATGATGCCCTCTTCCACCCCGCGCTTGACGTTCATCCAGCAGGTGGCGAAGTGCTCGTCATTGATCATCATGCGCTCGAGCCGCCGGGTCAGGCAGACCTTCATGGCCGCGTCGCACCGGAGGGCGAAGGGACAGCCCTTGGGCATGTTCAAAAGGTCGATGGGCGTGCCGGTGATGGGCTGCAGCCGCTGGCCGTTGTTCTCCGCCGTGGGGATGGAGCGCATCAGACCCTTGGTATACTCATGCCGGGGATTGTAGAAGATCTCGTCCGCCGTGCCCTGCTCGCAGATGGAGCCGGCGTACATGACCACCACCTCGTCGCACATCTGGGCCACCACGCCCAGGTCGTGGGTGATCATGATGATGGCCATGCCCAGCTCCTCCTGGAGGGACTTCATCAGCTCCAGGATCTGCGCCTGGATGGTCACGTCCAGGGCGGTGGTGGGCTCGTCGGCGATGAGGATATCCGGCTCGCAGGCCAGGGCCATGGCGATCATCACCCGCTGCCGCATGCCGCCGGACAGCTCGTAGGGATACTGCTTCAGGCGCTTCTCGGGCTCGTTCACGTTCACCAGGCGGAGCATCTCCAGCGCCCGCGCCCGTGCCTCCCGCTTGTTGCGGGGGGTGTGCAGCAGGATCGCCTCCTCCAGCTGATGCCCCACGGTGTAGGTGGGGTTCAGGGAGGTCATGGGATCCTGGAAGATGATGGAGATTTTGTTGCCCCGCACCGTGCGCAGGACCTTTTCATCGGCGCCCACCAGCTCCTGGCCGTCCAGCTTCACGCTGCCGCCCACGATTTTCCCCGTGGGGGCCAGAATCTGCATGATGGAATAGGCCGTCACGGACTTGCCGGAGCCGGATTCGCCCACGATGCCCAGCACCCTGCCGTGATCCAGCTGAAAGGATACGCCGTCCACCGCCTTGACCTCGCCCGCGTCGGTGAAGAAGGAGGTGCGCAGATCGTTGACTTCAAGCAATGCCATGGTACCGCACTCCTTTCATCAGGCGTTGAGCTTGGGGTCGAAGGCATCGCGCAGTCCGTCGCCGAACAGGTTCAGGGACAGCACGATCAGGCAGATCACCACCGCGGGGATCACCAGGCGGTAGGTGTAGGAGGTGATGCCGTTGAGGGCGTCGGAGGCCAGGGAGCCCAGGGAGGGCATGGGCGCGTTGACGCCAAGGCCCAGAAAGGACAGGAAGCTCTCCGTGAAGATGGCGTTGGGGATCTGCAGGGCGGTGGAGATGATCACCACGCTGATGCAGTTGGGCAGCAGATGCTTGCGGATGATCCAGCTGCCCTTGGCGCCGGTGGCCTGGGCGGAGAGCACATATTCCTGCTCCCTGAGGGAGAGGATCTGGCCGCGGATCAGCCGCGCCATGCTCACCCAGTACAGCAGGCCGAACACGATGAACATGCTGATGATGTTCGACCCGATCTTTTCCAGCACCGTGCCCTCCACATTCAGCACCCTGCCCAGCACCACCGCCAGCAGGATGATCACCAGCATGTCCGGCAGGGAGTAGATGATATCCACGATGCGCATGATGATCAGGTCGACCTTGCCGCCGCAGTAGCCCGCGATGGAGCCGATGACCATGCCGATCACCAGCACGATGATGCTGGCGAAGAAGCCCACCGCCAGGGAGATGCGGGTGCCGTAGACCACGCGGATGAAATAATCACGTCCGTGGGCGTCGGTGCCGAAGATGTGGGGGAAGATCTTCTCCCCGGCCTCGATGCGCTTGAGCTCGGTCTTGCCGTAGGTGAAGGGGGCCAGGTTGTTGTAGGAGCTGTCGACGGGCCGGCCGGGGGTCACGCCCAGCATCCTGTCGTAGCTGTAGGGCCACACATAAGGCAGAATAATGGACGCCAGGGTGATCAGCACGATGAGGATCAGGCTGACGGTGGCCACCTTGTTGCGCAGCAGGCGCTTCACGCCGTCGCGGAAGAAGGTGGAGGAAGGCCGCATCCGGGAAATATATTCCTTGTCCTGGGCGGAAGCGGGCTCCAGGAGCTTCGGATCCAGATGCATGCTGAAGGGCTTGTTGACGTTGAACATAAGGGCGTTGGCTCCTTCCTTAATCGAACTCGATGCGGGGATCGACCACCTTGTAGAGCAGGTCGCTGATGAGGTTCATGATGACAATCAGCGAGGCAAGGAAGATCGTCGTGCCCATAATCATGGTATAGTCGCGGTTGGTGATGCTGGAGACGAACTGCCGCCCGATGCCCGGCACGGCGAAGATCTGCTCCACCACCATGGAGCCGGTGACGATGAAGGCCAGCATCGGCCCGAAGTAGGTGATGACCGGGATGAGGGAATTCTTCAGCGCGTGGCCGAAGATGATCTTCTTGCCGGACACGCCCTTGGCTTTGGCGGTGCGGATGTAGTCCTGCCCGAGCACGTCCAGCATGGAGGAGCGGGTCAGGCGGGTGATGTAGGACATGGGATACAGCGCCAGGGTGATCACCGGGAGGATCAGGCCCGAGGCCGTGGCGCCGTTGGCCGGCAGCCACCCCAGCTTCACCGAGAACACGATCAGCAGGAACGAGCCCATGATGAACGACGGCATGGACACGAAGGCTGTCGTGATCACCATGATCACCTTGTCCAGCACGGTGTTGCGTCTCAGCGCCGCCACCGAGCCCAGGAATATGCCCACCGCCGCCGCGCTGAAGGCCGCGATCAGGCCCAGCTTGGCCGAGGTGCGCATGCCGTCCATGATGATGTCGATCACCTGACGGCCGCGCTGCTTCAGCGACGGGCCGAAGTCAAACTTCGTCACGATATCCCGCAGGTAGGTCCAGTACTGCTCCATCAGGGGCTTGTCCAGACCGTACTTGGCCTCCAGGGCGGCCTGGGCCTCCTTGGTGATGGCCTTCTCCCCCACGAAGGGGCCGCCGGGCACCGCGTGCATGACAAAGAACGTCACCGTGATCACAATCCAGATGGTCAGCAGCGCCAGCAGAATCCTCTTGAGAACATAGAACATCATTTTGGAACTCATAGTCACTTCCGCCTTTCAGGCCCTGCGGGGCAGGCCCTGTGTCATCGTCCGAAAACGTTCGCCGCGGGATATCCCCCGCGAACATAAGAAGGGTGTCCGGAAGGAACACCTTTTTCTATCATATACGATTGCGCCGGAAAATCAAGAGGTAAATGCAGAATTTCTGCAACTTTTTTGTATTCCTCATGCATTTTTCCGGTTTATGCAGGCATGCATACCATATCAGATGAAGAATTGCCGCCATAAGCCAGCAAATTGCTCGGAAAGTGCAGGCATTCCCCCGCCGGGATCCCCCGGGCGTCCAGCGCCCCGCGCGGCACGGCGGACAGCGTCTGTCCCTGCCGCGGCGCTTCGGCCATGGAGCGCAGCCCGTCCGCCCCGCCGCCAAAGACGACGCCCGTCAGGCCATCTCCGACCCGACGGGCGTCCGGAAAGCCCCGCGCCCTGCCGCCATTTCAGATCGCGCAGAGGACAGCCAGCACCGCGGTCACGGCCACAGGGACCGTCACCGTGTCGTTGCCGTTATGGGTAAACAGCTCCGTGGCGGCGGCCACGGGCGATGCCGCCAGCGCGAACAGCACGCACCTCCACCACGCCAGGGGGCTGACAACCAGCAGTACCGCCGCGCCCGTCACGAAGGCTGCGGCAGCCATCGCCGCCGTACCCTCCCAGGTTTTGCGGGGATCGGCGCCGCGGAGCCTGACGGGATGCCTGCCGAACCGCTTCCCCGCCAGCGCTGCCGCCGTATCCGCCACGCCCCAGACAAGAATGGCCGCCACGGCGATGTACGCCTTGTCCAGCACGCCGCAGCACACCGCCGCCAGCGCGGCATGCGTGCCGAAGAGCAGCAGCAGGCTCCGCCGAACCTCGCCGGGCCTGCGCTCCATGAACAGCGTCGGATACCCCGCCCAGCCTTCCATCGCGCGCAGCACCGGATAGACCCCCAGGCAGAACACCATGGCGCAGACGATGGCCGCCACCCAGCTTTCCGCCGCGTACAGCATGAAGATCACCGAAGTCATGGCCGGAAACTGCAGCAGCTTCCGCGATACCTCCCCGGGCAGCTTCAGCCCCAGGCGCAGCAGGGCGATCACCGCGACGACCCCCGCCAGATACAGCAGGTACCACCCCATGCACCGCAGCGTCTGCATGAGCAGCGCGCAGGAGGTCAGCAGCGTCCATTCCTTCACGCACAGCATGGTCAGGCCCAGGACGGTCAGCACGCCGCCGGTGACCAGCCCCACCGTGCGGTTGTTGACCCTGTTGGCGAACTGCGCCGATACGATGGACGCGGCGGTTTCCGTCCCCACGCACAGCAGCAGCACCGGCCAGTCCTCCAGCACAATGGCCGGATCTATCACCGAGTGGCTCACGAAGGCGATCAGCGCCGTGAAGGTCATGATGAAGGTGCTTGTGCCCACCGCGGGCTTCCGCTCCATGCCCAGGAACGCGGTGAGCACCACCAGCATCATCATGCCGCCGCCCGAGCCCACGAATCCCGTGCCGAAGCCGATGGTCAGCCCGAAGAACAGCGAGACCGCGATGCCCCTGGCATCCAGCCCTGCGCCCCGGCCCACCGGCTGCGCCCGCGAGGTATCGGGCTTGAGCAGGAAGCGGATGCCGATGCCCACGCACAGCAGCAGCGAAAAGCCGCCCAGCACCACATTCCCCACACGGTACGCCGCGACGCTGCCCGCAATGCACATGCCGATGACGCACACCATCATCAGCCAGCCGCGCTTCAGGTCAATGTTGCGGTGCCGGATATAGATGCCCGCCGTGAACGCCGAGCCGAGAATATCCGACGCCAGCGCGATCGCCGTTGCGTGATACGCGCCCGTCTCCCCCGCAAAGGCCGGACACAGCACGATCATCACCGGCACCATCACCGTTGCTGCCGACAGCCCCGCCAGCCCCGTTCCCACGCCCGCCCCCAGGGCGGCAAGAAAACACCAGATCCACGTCATAGCTGCCTCCTTGACAAGACCATTGCTCTGCCTTATCATTGTAATCAACACATGTTGCTTTTACAACCGACAGATGCGCCGGAAATGTCGAATTCGCCGGCGGGAGGGAGGCATGACCGTCATGAAGCCCAGTCAGCGGGTCGCCGCGACCCGGCAGCGGATCCACAGGGCGTTTCTGGCGCTGCTGCGGGAGAAGGGCATCCACCGGATCTCCATCCGCGAGCTGTGCGAAAACGCCGGAATCAACCGCACCACCTTCTACCATCATTACGGGAGCCAGTATGACGTGCTGGCGGATATGGAGGGCCAATATCTGGCCGCCATCGCCCAGGCCCTGGAAAACGCGGACGTTCAGGACAAGGACAGCGTGCACAGCCGGGTCGCGCTGGTGCTGCAGTTCATGCTGGAGAACCGGGAGCTGTCCTCGCTGCTGATCAACAATAATATAGAAGAAACCTTTGCCGAGCAGCTGTTTTCACTGCCGAAGATCGGCGACATGCTGGATACCGCCCTGGCCGATATTCAGGACGCGGGGCAGAAGGCCGCCACCATCGCCTTTGCGATATCGGGCAGCTACCGGGTGCTGCAGGAGTGGATCAACGATCCGCGACTCAGCCCGGCGGAGGAAACGGAGCTGATCCTCGGTCTGGCGGGCAAGGCCTGCGGCTGGCGCGCGTGAGCGTCCCGGGTGGCGGCGCGCCATGACCCTCCGCCTGCCCGGAGGCGCGGCAGTCCCCTCCCCCGCGGCAGGCACAGCAAAAGCCGGAATCCCCGCCTTCACGGGAATTCCGGCTTGCTTTCAATTCTGGAAGAGAACGGCCCGAACCCAATGCGCGGACAGGCCGCCTGCCCCGCGTCCTCAGCCCTTGACCGCGCCGGCGATCAGGCTCTTCTGCACCTGGCCACTCATGCACAGGTACAGGATAAGCGTGGGCAGCGTGGCGATGAACAGAGCCGCGCCGATGGGCCCCCAGTCCGTCTGATACTGGCCGTACATCTGCTGCACGCCCACGGTCAGCGTGCGCACCTCGTCGGAAGAGACGAACACCGAGGCCATCAGCAGCTCGTTCCACACCTGCAGGAAGACGAAGATGGCCGCCGTCACAATGGCGGGGAGCATCATCGGGAGGATGATGGTGAAGGCCGTGCGGTATATGCCGCTGCCGTCGATGCAGGCGGCCTCCTCCATCTCATAGGGGATGCCGGTGATGAAGCCGCTGAGGATCAGGATGGTCATGGGGATGTTGAAGGCCGTGTAGGGAATGATCAGGCCCCAGTGGGTTTTCAGCAGGCCCGTGGCCTGCATGATGTTGAGCAGCGGCAGCAGCGCTGCGTGCATGGGGATCATCAGCCCCAGCATGATGTAGGTCATGGCGACCTTCTGGCCCTTCCAGCGCATGCGCAGCAGCCCGTAGGAGCACATGAAGCCGAACAGGCTCGTCAGCAGCAGCGTGGCCAGGGTGTCAATGACGCTGTTGCGCAGGTACAGCCCGATCTTGCCGCCGGACCCCCAGGCCACGGCGTAGTTGTTCCAGATCCATTCCCGGGGCAGGCCCAGGACGTTGCCGCCGAATATTTCCGAATTGTTCTTCAGCGATATGGTGAAGAGCCAGTACAGCGGGAAGATGCACAGGATCAGCCAGATGATCAGGAAAACCT
>JBJEYH010000401.1:0-2000 GCA_051886675.1 Aristaeellaceae bacterium | reverse complement strand
GCGATGATGGCGATGACGACTGATATTTAATATTGTATTAGATAAATTTTATGTTATATTATGACTTGTCACCAGACCCGCTGCACCTCCGCCGAAGGGGCGTCCAGGGCAGGAAAAACAAATTTCTCAGGAGACAGGCACATGACCAGGAAATTTCTCAAGGCGCTGCTGTACGCGCGCCAGTCCAGCGGCAGGGAGGAGGAGAGCGCCTCCATCGCCTTCCAGCTGGAGCTCTGCCGAAAATACGCGGAGGACCACGGCATGAAGGTCATCGGCGAGTACCATGACGCCAACACGTCGGGGCGGCTCTACCCCTCCGGGTGCGAGGAGATGCGGACCCAGGACTACGCGCTGTCCGAGTGGCTGCGCACGCACTCGACCGAGAAGCAGTGCCGTCCGGGCCTCGGTGACGCGATGGGGCGTCTGGAGGAGGCCGATGTCCTCATCGTGTATGACGTCACCCGCCTGTACCGGCCTGTCCAGCACAGCTTTCTGGCCAACTGCGTCAACCAGAGGCTGAGCCGGGCGAAGGTCAGGCTGATGAGCATCAAGGAGGGGCCCGTGGACTTCACCAGCTTCGCCGACACGCTGCTGTCCAGCATCCAGCAGCAGGTGAACGACAACCAGATCCAGATCACGCGCGAGAAGTCCAGGAAGGCCATGGCGAGGATCCAGGACTCCGGATACTACCCAACCATACCGAAGATGTACGGCGTGAGGTACCTGGGGGGGCCGGACAGGAGAATCGAGCTGATTCCGGACAGGGTCGAGGTCATCCGGTTCGTCTATGACAGCGTCCTTGCCAGAATGCCCTATGCCAGGATGCTCGCCGAGCTCAACCGGAGATTCAGGGGCCGCTGCGACGGCAAGTCCTTCTACGACAGCAGCTGGCGGCACATCATCGCCAACCCCTTCTACTGCGGGCTGATGCGCAGCTCCACCGGGGAGCTCATCCCCGCGCGGCAGATGGAGGGCAAGGCCATCGTCAGCTTCGACGAGTGGAGGAGGGCCAACGAGATAGTCGCCGCAGCGTCCGCAGCGTCCGGGGCGTCCGGGGCGTCCGGGGCGTCCGGGGAAAAGGCACGGCGCACGTCCCTCCATCCGTTCTCCGGGCTGCTCTACTGCGGCCACTGCGGCAGCAGGCTGTCCGTGGTCGAGGACGGGGGCAAGATCGCCTACGCCTGCCTGCAGGGCGTCAACGCCAGGCGCGACCCGGAATGCGGCAGGTCACGCACGAACATCAGCCTCATCCGCCCGTCAGCCGAGTTCACCGGCCTGCGCGAGGCCATCCGGCCGCTGCTCCTCCTCGCCCTCTACAAGGAGGTCGAGACGCAGGGGACGGAGAGGAGGATCATGGGGCGTCTGAGCCAGAGGGAGATCGAGCAGGCCAACCTGAGGAAGAGAATCGCTGACCTGGCCGCCCTGTTCGCCAGCGAGCAGACCCGCTCGTACAAGGCGTTCGAGGCGGCCCACATCGCCCTCACGGAGAGGCTGGCCAGGGTCAGCGAGGAGATCCTGTCGCTGAAGCGGGACATGGACTCGGCCGCCCTCGCCGAGGAGCGGGCCAGGCTGTACCTGGACAGGGCCAGGGGCCTGCTGGAGCAGGATGTGCCGGACGGCGAGTACAAGAGGCTGCTGGCGGGCGCCATCAGGGCCATCCGCTGCCATGAGGACCGGCTGGACATCGAGACCGTCTACGGCAGCTTCACGCTGCCGAGGTACATGAAGGGCAAGTTCCGCAACCTGCCGAGGTACACCTATCGGATCGTCCCCAAATTCGAGGGCGCGAAGGTGACGAATTTGAACGAGTGCCACATCTGCGTGACCTATCTGTACGAGGAGGGGCGCAAGGAGGAATTAATCGTAGATTTATCAGTCATGAAGATCTTCAAGCGCTAGGGAGCGTCCCCCCGAAAAAACGCAGCCATATTAGCCAGTTTCATATGCTATTCTAACCTAGATTTAGCGTGTGTTCGCATAAACTAGAATGAACTAACTAC
>JBJEYH010000400.1:0-8818 GCA_051886675.1 Aristaeellaceae bacterium | reverse complement strand
GCCATCACCCGGGACAAGGAATGGGTGCTGAACTACATGGAGCATCTGCTGCAGACCGCCCTGCCCGCCGTCATCCGCGGCGCGAAGGACAAGGGCCCGGGGTATGTGGTCGGCTGACACGCCGCGGGCGCAAAAAAAGACGGGGCTTCCGCAGAAGCTCCGCCCGGAGGAATCCCGGCCATCATCAGTACGGCTGGCCGAAGCCGCCCGTGCGCACAGCTGCCTGCGCCCGGCTCCAGCGCCTGTACATTTCGCCCGTGAGCAGCCCGGTCAGCCGCGTGTCCAGCGATGGCGTGTACCGCATCCTCAGGCATCGGGGCGTGATGGGCAGGGTGCTGATCCGGTGTACGTACCGGGACGGGATCGGCTCCTGCCCCATGACCACCCAGTACTGCCGGCTTACGGACAGCGTGCTGTCATCAATCCGGACATGCCGGATGTCCGACAGCCGATAGACCAGCGTCCTGCGCAGCGGGGCCTTCAGCACCAGCCGATCCCGCGTGATCGTGACGCGCCTGAGGATGCCGTACGAATGGATCACGCAGAACACCATCAGGACGGCGCACGGCAGGAAGCAGACCAGCAGCCGGAGGAAGACATCCGCCGTGTCTTCATGGATGAAGGATACATCAAGCACGCCGCCCGCGCTCAGCAGCAGTGCGGTTATGCATATCAGCTGCATGAGATAGGCATTCACCCAGTGCTTCGTCGCTTCGCCGCGGCGATGCGCCGGGTCTTTTTTCGCCTTCATTCCCGGCTCGCCTCCCCGATGGATTTACGCCTTCCCTGCCGACCGGCCCGCTGGTCCGCAGCACGCGGGCGCGCCGCCCTGTCAACGGCTCCCATGGAGGCCCGCGCCGTCATGATCGCCGCGCGCGTGGCAATTTGACACAAAAATACAGATATGTTATAATTTTTTGTTGTATATTAAGGTATTGCCGGATTTTGTTCTTTCCGGACACGCTCTTTGGACGGCACAGATCCCATTGGGCTGCGTGATCCCGCCGGCAGGCGTCACGAAGGCCGCATGCGGCCCGCGGACACGCCTCCCCGTCAGGATTGCGCAGCATGACCTGCATATGGAGGAATGGCCTGATGGCAAAGAAACGCAAAACGAACAGTACCCTGTCGCCCGAGGTGGAACAGATGAAGCTGGCGATTGCGGAAATCGCCGCAGAATCCTGGCGTTACAGCCGTGCCGTGAGCAAGGTGCTCCGGAAGCTGGACGTCATGGATGCCGACCGGTTTGCCCGCCAGTATGAATATTTCACCACCCGGGTGCAGCGGGCCGTCGTCACGGCGGGCCTGACGGTGCTGGATCTGACGGGGCAGGCCTATCATGTGGGGCTGCCGGTGCAGGCGATGAATCTGGAGGAATTCGACGAGGACGAGCCGCTCCTCATCGCGCAGACCATCGAGCCGGTCATCATGATGGACGGGCGCGTGGTGAAAACGGGTGTCGTCATGGTTGCCGCCAGCCATGACGCGGAAGGAGAAGCGCAATGAAGCGATATGTTGGCATTGATCTGGGCACCACGAACAGCGTGATCTGCACCTTCGACGGCCACAGCACCACCGTGTGGAAGAGCCCCGAAATGAGCGACGTGACGCCCTCGGTCATCTACATCGACCGGCGGGGCAACAGGTTCTATGGCCGCCGCGCCTACGACATGGCGCCCCTGAACGACAAGAACGCCGCGTCGCTGTTCAAGCGCTATCTGGGCACGAACATGAAGTTCACCCTGCAGGGGCAGGAGATGACCCCTGAGGAATGCAGCGCGGAGATTCTCAAGGTGCTCTTCGGCTATCTGCCGCCGGAGATCGCCTCGGATCCCGAAACCGCCACGGTCATCACCGTGCCCGCGGCCTTCAACCAGATGAAGAAGGACGCGACGCTGGACGCGGCCCGGCTGGCGGGCATTGAGCGGGTGACGCTGATGCAGGAGCCTGTCGCGGCGGTGATGAGCGTCATGAAGGCCGCGCCGGGGGACAAGATCTTCCTGATCTACGACCTTGGCGGCGGGACGTTCGACCTGTCCATTGCGGAGAGCATCGGCAGCCGGGTCAATCTGCTGGCGCAGGGCGGCCGGGAGATGTGCGGCGGCCGGGACCTGGACCGGATGATTTTCCGGCAGATCGCCGTGCCCTGGCTGGAGGCGCATTTCCATCTGCCCGCGGGCTGGACGCAGGATCCGGCCTGGCGGGTTCTGTCCCGGCTGACGATGTACGCCTGCGAGCAGGCGAAGATCGAGCTGTCCTCGCTCCCGAAGACGGATATCCGCATGGACGAGATGCGTCTCAACACGAAGGATCTGGACGGCGAGGAGATCTACCTGGACGCCCCCCTGACGCAGGAGGACGTCAACACCCTGCTGGAGGAAACCATCCAGGAGACGCTGGAGGTCACCCGGCAGACGCTGAAGAAGGTCGGCCTGGCGGAAAAGGATATCGGGCAGATCATCTTCATCGGCGGGCCGACGAAGTACGCGCCGCTGCGCGAGCGGGTGCTGGCCGAGCTGGGGATCCCCGCGGGGGCCCTCGTGGATCAGATGACGGCCGTGGCCGAGGGCGCCAGCATCTACGCCGAATCCGTCGACTGGGAGGACGTGCAGCATCACCGCAAGCAGTCCCGCGAGGAAGTGTCCGCGACCCATGATCTGACCATCCGCTACGAAAAGCGCATCTGCGCGGATACCGCGCGGATTGCCTTCATCGTCGGACAGGCGGCGAACCTGACCCTGGAGGTCATCTGCGAGCAGACGGGCTGGAGCAGCGGGCGCATCGCCATGACGAAGAACACCGTGCTGACCGTGCCCATCGCCGTATCCGGCGACAACAGCTTTCTCATCCATCTGTGGGACGCCGCGGGGCATCAGGTGGAGATCCGGCAGCCGCGCATTGTGATCACCAGAACGATGGCGGTCATCGGCACCATCCCCGCCTCCAGCCCCATCGCCATCAAGGCGCTGGACCGCGTGGGCGGCAAGGCCGTGCCGATTTACCTGGTCGAGGAGAACGATCCCCTGCCCCGGCGCGGGCAGATCACCCTGGTGGCGGGCCAGACCCTCCATGCCGGCAGCGAGGACGCGCTGGTCTTCACGCTGTGGGAGGGCGGCATCAAGGATCCCATCGAGGACAACCGCTACATCGGCACCTACCGCATCCGCGGCACGTCCATTCCCGAGGGCACGGTGAAGGCCGGCATGGAGATCATCTGCGATTACGAGATGTCCGATTCCGGCGCGCTGCGGCTGGGGGTCAGCATACCCGCCCTGGGCGTCAGCCTGCGCGAGGTGAACTTCTATTCCCGGCAGGAGGGGCAGACCGTCCTGGACGATCAGCCCCGGCTGCTCAGCCAGGTCGCGTCGCTGGAGCAGCGTCTCTCGCTGATCAGGGGCCGGCTGCCGAATACCCCGGAAATCACCGCCCTGTCGGAGAAGCTCGCCGGCATCCGCGACGTCGCCGAGCATTCCGAGGAGCCCGAAAGCCTGCTGAAGGCCAACAACGATCTGCTGGAATGCCTGCGCACGCTCTCGCACATCCGCCAGGCGCACCGCCGGGACATCCGCCTGCTGGACCTGGATCAGGTGACGGACAGTTTCGAGCATTTCAAAGCCTCCGCGAGCGAGCGGGAGATCGCGGCATTCAATACCTGCCGGGAGGCTGCGTTGCGCGCCGTGGACAAGGATACCGGCGCCTTTGAGGTGAACATGGAGGAAATGCAGATGCGCGTCAGCGCCCTGCTGTGGAGGAACGACGACGTTATCCGCGTGAACGTCGCCCAGCGCATCGCCCATCCCGACCGCTTCACCGACCGCGCCAGATTCGACCAGCTGCGCGCCGCCGCGATGACCGCGAACAGGAACAACGACGTGAATGAATTGCGCCGCATCCTCTCCGAGCTGATATCCATTGAGCGGCCGAGCAATATCCAGGGCGCGGAGCAGATGCTGGAGCAGGTCAACGTTGTCAGAAAGTGAGGAACCCGCCATGTCTGATGACCGCTGGCTGCCGCTGGATTTCGTCCTGGCCGACGGCAATCACATCCGCAGCCTGTACGTCCGGGGGACGGCATGGCAGCTGTACACCACCGCGGAGGATGGTCAGGCGCTGGCCGTCCGGGACGAGCTGTACGGCCGCTGGCGCGAGCTGGGCTGGATCGAGGAGGGCCTGCTGGAGGAGGTCGCCCTGTCCGGCGGCACGGTTCACGTGCTCTGCGCCCGGGCGGGCAGCATGCTCTCGAGCCTGAGCTTCGGCCCCTATCCCCGCAGCCGCCAGCAGGCCATGGATTTCATCCGCGCCCTGCGCCGCTCCCTGGCCCGCACGGAATCGCTTCAGCTGGACAGCGCCTTCTACATTGCCAGCTTTTCCCTGATTCTGCCCACCGTCTTCCAGGACAGGCCCGCCATCAGCGTGGCATCGGCCGCCGGACGGTTTCTCACCGGCGGGGTGGACGTTCCCCTGAGCAATCCGGCCGCGGTGCTGCAGTACGCGCCCTATCTGACGCAGAGCGATCTGGATCAGATGCTCGACATGCTCAGCCTCGCCAGGGACGAGGGCGCCTGCGGCACGCTGACCGCAAGCCCTGCGGCGGCGGCAGCCAGTCAGCCCGCCCGGCGCGGACAGCGGCAGCAGGGAGCTTTTTCCCTGCCCGGACGGCCGGCGCTGGAGCGCTTCTTCCGCGAGGAAATCATTGACATTGTGGACAACGAGGAGGCCTACAGCCGCATGGGGGTGGGCTTTCCGGGGGGCACGGTTCTCCATGGGCCCAGCGGCTGCGGCAAGACCTACGCCGTGGAGCGCCTGACGGAATACCTGAACTGGCCGGTATACACCATTGATTCCGGCGCCATCGGCAGCAAGTACGTGCACGAAACCAGCCGGAAAATCGCCGAGGTGTTCGACAAGGCCGCGGAAAACGCCCCTTCCGTCATCGTCATCGACGAGATGGAGGCGTTTCTCTCCAGCCGG
The DNA here is from genome assembly GCA_051886675.1 of Aristaeellaceae bacterium. Classification (GTDB taxonomy): domain Bacteria; phylum Bacillota; class Clostridia; order Christensenellales; family Aristaeellaceae; genus UBA11524. The sequence goes on along the minus strand of JBJEYH010000400.1, from coordinate 3,847 downwards.
GAATCCAGCATGGGCTCCCGGGAAATCCACATGGAGGAGGTCGCCGAGTTTCTGCGCCGGATCCCCGAGGCGCCCAAAAAGCGGATCCTGCTCTTCGGCATGACCAACCTGCTGGACAGCATGGACAAGGCGATCCTGCGCAAGGGGCGCATCGATCACATCGTCGAGGTGGACAGGCCGGGGCAGGAGGAGATTCTCGCCCTCCTGGAGAGCCTGCTGGCGTCCCGGCCCACGGAGCCCGGGCTTCCTCTGGAGCAGCTGAGCCACGCGCTCAAGGGGCGGCCCATCTCGGACATATCTTTCCTGGTGCAGGACGCCGCGCGGCGGGCCGTTCGCGGTGGCCAACAGGCCATTGGCGCGGAGGAGCTGCAGGCGGCGATGGACAATCTCCCGCCGGCGGAAGGCAAAAAACGGAAGATCGGCTTTGGTGAGCAGTAAGCCGCCCATCAAACAAGGAAAAGAGGAGATCACATGGCCATTGTCCCCAACTGGACCGATCCCCTGGAGGAAGCCCTGCGGAAGCTGGTATCGAGCGCCAGCATGACCGAGGAGAATATCCGCCAGATCCGTGATACCGCCTCCCTGCTTGAGGGAACCCCTGTGCCGGAGCGCATCGGGCAGTGCATCACGGAGCGCGAGGAGCATCAGAGACGTCTCGCCGAGCTTGCCGCCGAGAGGAAAGCCCAGCATACGGAAAGCACCTATCAGAGCGGGCTTTCGTACATATCCCTCGACCATATCGCGTCCATCGAGCAGGGCATCAAGGCGCTGGAGCAGGTGCGCGGCTACAAGGACGCCGACGCCAAAGTCCAGGAGGCCCATCAGAAGATTGCGCGCATCAGGAAAAAGCAGCGCATCACGAAGCTGGCGAAGGTGGCGGCAGTTTTCGCGGTCATCCTGGGCATTGTTTTGGGCACCGCAATCTCCAAGCAGATGCTCCGGAACAAAATCGCCGATGCGCAGAGCCTGGCGGATGCCGGGCAGAATTCCGAGGCCCTGACGATCGTTGCGGAGCTGTACGGCAAGGGCAAGAACGGGGTTGCCTACCCTGGGATATACACGGTCACCGAAACCGTGCTGGAAAACACAGCATCCCAGGAGGGTCTGTCTGCCGCCTGCACGCTGATGGATCAGCTGAGCGGCGACATGCCCTATGCCGTTGAAGCCGATGTCTTTGCGTCCTACGCTGCCGCGCACCTGACAAGCGATTCCCTGCCTGTCACAGAGCAGGTGGAGGTTCTGTTCTGGCTGAACGACAATGGTGTGAACGACATTCAGGGCGCGGAAGAGATCATCGCGGCCTATCTGGAAACGCTGCCCCTTGCCGAGGCTGCCATCGCCGCCCTGGACGCCTGTGACAGCGCCATCCTCTCCTCCTCCAGCGACGTCCTGCAGACATACCTGCGCAGGGCGGCGGCAGACCTTCCCGCGGAGGAAGCCTGGCCGATGCTTTCGCGCGCGGCTGATATGAAGGTCATCGGGCTGGATGCGGATTTCGTGCAGCCCGCAGCCGCGGCATACGCCGCCGCGCTGGACAGTGAGCAGGCATGGACATTCATTGCCCGCATGCAGGACGATTTGCAGCGGGATACCCTTGTGCAGATGATCAGCCGCCAGCTGGACGCCCTGACGGAGGACATCAGAGCCGGCACGAACGTGGAGATGGACGCCTGGATGAACGCCCATGGCGCGCTGCTGGATCAGATCGGGGCCGAGCCCGACGCGGCGCTGCAGCTGCTCTACGCGCTGGACGACGCCGGGTATGACGCGGCAGCCCTCTTCCCGGAGGGGATCTCCGTGCGCATCCCCCTCGCGGCGGCGATCTGCTCGACGGTCGACGATCTGTTCTCCAGCAATGAGTCGGACGAATTCCCTTCATTGACAGCCATGCTGCCTGTCTCCATCAGGGAAAAGAACATCGATGCTATCGCGTCGGCGCAGTCTTTCCTCGACGAGCTGACGGCGTCGGTTGAAGCATTGCGGATGGATGATGACCGCTATGACATCCGGCTGCTGCCGGAACACCTGTTCCGCATCCCTGCAAGCGCGCGTCCTGCCACGTTCGATGACTGCACCTCCCTGCTTTGCATGCAGCAGGTCTACTCCATCAACTGCACCATCTCGAGAACGACCAACAATCTTATCACGAAGCATTATCCCGCATATTACGCCCTGGACATGGTCACATTGCTGGGCATGCAGGAGCCTTACATTTACAGCGCCATCGCCTGGCAGGTGCATCCTCCAAAGGTGGATGACGACGAATGGTTCGAGGAATACAAGAACTCCACCACGGTTTCTGTGATATCGAATCAATATCTGATGGGCACGTTCGATACCGAGACGCTGAAGAAGGATTTCGAACCGTACTTCACGCTGTTCCTCATCCTGGGCCAATCATGATGACGCATTGTGCAAAGGAGCGTAAACATGCTGACAGAGAATGCCTTTGCTGTTCTTGACGCCATGCCGGGCGACAGCAGAAGAGTGCTGAACAACAAAGCGGATGACGCCGCGCTGCTGGGGGGCGACAACACGGATGCGGCGCTGAATCAGCTGATGCAGATGAACCGGCGCATCGCCGCGGAGGTGCGCTGGCTTCCGGGCGCCACCGCGGAGGCGGCGAGCCGCTTTCTTTCCTACAACCGCGCCATCGCCGGCGGGCAGCGCGCGGCCATACCTTCCCTGGACGGGCTGGGCACTGCGCTGGCCCAGGCCAACGCTCTGGCGCTCCTGTTCGAGCAATGGCCGACGGATCAGCCGGAGCTGTTCAACGGCCTGTGCCGCGCGCTGGACGGCATCCTGAGCCAGGTCACGGTGGAGGACACGATGGCGGCCATCAATGCGGACCGCGCCGCGGGGGGATGGGAGCCGATTCCGGATCTGTCGGCGCTGACCACGCCCCTGGAGGAGCACCTGCGGGAGCTTTGCGCGCCTGCAGGCCATGCGGTCGAGCGCATGCAGCAGTCCCAGGCCGCGCCGCTGCTGGCGGAACTGCTGGGGCCCAATGGGATTGACAGCCAGGGCTGTGTGGCGCAGGCGATCTGCGACGCCTATCTCCTGAAGATCCACGAGGAGGCGAATTCGCTCAAGGCTGCTCTCCTGCTTGATGTCCAGACGCTGATCAACGCGCAGCAAATTCAGCTGTCCAGCTTCACGGTGATGAAGAACCGGATTGTGAAATGGTGCGCGCTGACCGCGCCCCTGCAGCGGGTTCCCGGCCCCGTCCGCAATGACATGAAGGCCATCGGCCTGGGCTTCCGCAATGCCGTTGTGGACTACGTCAACAAATCGGGCGTGGTGCAGAAGACCACGACGGTTCGCGTCCTCCATGGCACGGTCACCATCAACTACAATTCCCGGCAGGAATATGTCAACAATGCGCTCGACCTGCACAACTGGATGCTGGCGGTGTTTTTCAACCATTCGGACGTGACCGACCAGGTAAAGGAGGATATCCGGCAGTTCAGGGACATCCTGAAGAAGGAAGATGACATGCTGTCCCATGCCAGGCAGGAAGCCATGCTCAAGTTCAAGGCGCCCCGCAGCTAACGCCCCGCGTCGCTGTCAGGGCCGTCATCCTGAGTGGCGGACACGATTCCCCTCCCCAGATGGTTCGCGCGCGGCTATTTCCTTCCTGAATACGCTGACCCTGTTCATCCAGGCCATGTGCCTGGCAGGGTCAGCGTTTTTTGCATGGGGCTGGCCGCTCCTGTGCCGCCGCGGGCTCCGGATCCGGCGCCGCGCAACCCGCAGACAAACAAAAAGTCCGGAGACTTTCGTCTTCGGACTTTGGTGCGGGAAACAGGACTTGAACCTGCAAGTGCGTACTGCACACATGAACCTG
>JBJEYH010000399.1:0-2022 GCA_051886675.1 Aristaeellaceae bacterium | reverse complement strand
GCATGGTGGGGCAGATCAAGGTGATCTCCGTGCAGAAGTACAAGGGCGGGGTGCGCCTGTCGATCCTGTGCGGGATGCGGGCGCTGGCCATGGAGAATCAGCTGCTGGACGAAAACCGCGCCGTCAGCCAGGCGCTGTCGGCGAAGCCGGGGGAGCTGGCGTCGGCGGTGCAGCGCACCATCCGGGAGCGGGATGATCTGCGCTGCCGCTGCGAGCAGCTGGGACTGCAGCTGTTCGCGGCCCGTGCGGAGAGCGTGCGGCAGCAGCCCGTCCGGGTCTTGGCGGCGGACATGCTCACCCCCGGCCAGCTGCGCAAGGCGGCGGGTCTGCTGGCGGAGGGCGGCCGCTACGGCCTTGTGCTGCTGAAAAAGGACGAGGGCTGGAGCTTCGCCCTGTGCGCCCCTGAAGCGGACGCGCGAGCCGCGGCGCAGGCGCTGAACGCCCGTTTCGGCGGAAAGTCCGGCGGCCCGAGGGACATGGTTCAGGGTGTGCTGGCGGGCGGAGAGCCTGCGGAGATGCAGGGGGTACTGGAGGGCGTGTAAGGGGGACGCTGGGGCGCTGGGACGCTGGGGCTTCTCGCCCCAGACCCTCGCCAAAGAGCCTTCGGCTCTCTGGACTCTCATTCGGGGGGATCATACTTGGTCGGGGGCCCGGCTCGCGGAGGGCGAGCCGGGCTTGCGGGGGTCACGGCGCGCATACGGGCGCGCCGCGACGCGGAGCCTGTGAGGCTCTCCCCTTCCGTCACGGCACAGCCGTGACACCTTCCCCGCTGGGGAAGCTGCTTTTGTTGCGCGAGCTCGGGCGGGACTCCCCTGCGGTCGCCCCGCTTCGCCCATGGGTGCGCGTCCCCTTCATGGGGCAGGAGGCGGCGACCTCCTGCGGAGGCCGACGGAGGCTACTCCTGCTCCTCCGGCCATGGGGCGGGTGCGGAGAACTGCATCTTCTCGGACTTGTCAGGCAGGGGGACGCTGGGGCTCCTCGCCCCAGACCCTCGCCAGAGGGCTGCATAGCCCTCTGGACTCCCATTCGGGGGGATGGTCATTGGGCGGAGGCCCGGCTCGCGGAGGGCGAGCCGGGCTTGCGGGGGTCACGGCGCGCATACGGGCGCGCCGCGACGCGGAGCCTGTGAGGCTCTCCCCTTCCGTCACGGCACAGCCGTGACACCTTCCCCGCTGGGGAAGCTTCCTTTGTTGCGCGAGCTCGGGCGGGGCTCCCCTGCGGTCGCCCCGCTTCGCCCATGCCCGCGCTTCCCCTTTCAGGGGCAGGAGGCGGTGACCTCCTGCGGAGGCCGACGGAGGTAACTCCTTCTCCTCCGGCCATGCACGGCGGCGGATAAACCGCGCCATGTCCGGCACGGGCGTTACAGGCCCCGCGCCCGCCGGGCGCGACCAGGGCAACGCATCCTGCGCGCAACGAGGGCGGCCCACTGGTGCCGCCCGCCAGCCAGCGGACAACCGGCATAACCTCCAAAGCCGCTCCAAGCCGCCCCCGCGAGGAAGCGATTAGCCTCGCGCTATGCGAGGTTTCGCCCTCAGGCCAGGCGGCGAGGGGTCCGGGGGCAGCCATGGTGCTGGCTCGTTTTGGCTGCCCCCGGTCGCCCTTTGGTTCTTTCCCGCGAGTGGGAAAGAACGCCTCCCTTCCCCGCGTAACGGGCAAAAATACTCTGCGCCCCGCAGAAAGGAAAAGCGCCCCTGCCCGGCGCAACGGGCGCGAACAGCCCACAGCATCCGCCCCAAAACAGCATCAGGCCGGCTTCCCTGCCATGCAGGAAAGCCGGCCTGTTTGCATATGCAGCGGCTCATGTCATCGGCGGCAGGCGCAGATCCTCCCGCTTCACCTTCTCCCAGGCAAACAGGGGGATCAGCTGCTCCAGCGTCAGGGGACGGTTTTCCTCCGTCAGCCCCGCGCTGAAGGCCAGCATCCCCAGGATGTCCGCCGGGGCGTACCGCTTCGCCAGCGCGTCGAGATCCAGATCCTTGTCCCGCTTGGCCAGGCGGCGGCCCTGGCTGTCGGTCAGCAGGG
>JBJEYH010000398.1:0-2023 GCA_051886675.1 Aristaeellaceae bacterium | reverse complement strand
TTGAGAACGGCTGCCCGGACGATCTGACCCCCTACGCCCAGCGGAGCCGCCGCACGCATGACGGCCGGGCGATTGTGTACCTCCGCGCGGGCCGCATGGCTGACGAGATCACCCTGCGGGCCTACACCCGCACGGGGCTGCGGGCAGCGTGGACGCTGACGCAGGGCTGAACGGTTCCTGACAATCCTGATGAATAGCAAAACTGGTGTGGCGATCTCCGGCAATGGAGGATGGCCACACCAGTTCTTTTCGGTTGAGGGGAGTGGGCGGTTTTTCGTGAGGCGGAAGGGGGCGCGCTTTTTTGGGGGATTCGGGATTGGATGCCGCGTTCACTTGGAGGTCTCGGAACCTGCCGTTTCCGGCGCGGGCGAACTGCGTTGCCTGCTGGGAAACTTTGGAAGGCATTCTCTTGAGGAGTCGTTCAACCTGCCGTTTCCGGCGCGGGCGAACTGCGTCGCCTGCTGGGAAACTTTGGCTTCTTTCCGTTCCTTTTTTTCTTCCTCTTTGTGCGGAGCCTGGGCTGCCGCCCAGACCTGCGCAGGGGCTAACGCCGCCCCTGCACCCGCGCAAGGGGCATCGCCCCTTGACCCTTTTTCGCTTCGCGATCCTTTGGTGGGGGTTTTATATGGCCACGCCCTGCTCACGGGCCTGGGTGGTGTACAGGTGGTAGTACAGGCCGTGCTTCGCCATCAGCTCGTCGTGGCTGCCGGCCTCCAGGATGCCCTTGTTGCCGATGTACAGGATCCGGTCGCAGTTCCTGATGGTGGACAGCCGGTGGGCGATGATGAAGCTGGTGCGGCCCTTGAGCATCTCCTGGATGCCCTCCTGCAGGAGCTTCTCGGTCTGGGTGTCGATGGAGGAGGTGGCCTCGTCCAGGATGAGGATCCGCGGATCGCTGAGCAGCGTGCGGGCGAAGGCCACCAGCTGCTTCTGGCCCTGGGAAAGGTTGCCGCCCCGCTCGTTGACGGGGGTCTGGTAGCCGCCGCGCAGGCTGCTGATGAAGGCGTCGGCGCGGACCTTCCGGGCGGCCTCGCGGATTTCGGCGTCGGTGGCGTCCAGGCGGCCGTAGCGGATGTTGTCCATCAGCGTGCCGGTGAAGATGAAGCTGTCCTGCAGCATGATGCCCAGCTGGCTGCGCAGGCTGTGGAGGGTCACCTGGCTGATGTCGTGGACGCTGCCATCCTCGCCGTGGAGGAGGATTTTGCCGCCGTTCAGGTTATAGAAGCGGCACAGCAGGTTGACCACGGTGCTCTTGCCCGCGCCGGTGGGGCCCACCAGGGCGATGCTCTCCCCTGGGCGGACGTGGAGGTTCACATGCTCCAGCACGTTGGCGCCCTCCTCGTAGCCGAAGGTCACGTCCTGGAATTCCACCTCGCCGGTGATGTCGGGCAGGGGCTGGGCGTCGGGGGCATCGTCCACCACCACGGGCTCGTCCATGGTTTCGAAGATGCGCTCCAGGTAGGCCAGGTTGTTGACGAAGGAGTTGTAGATATTCGCCAGGCTGGTGATGGGCTGCCAGAACCGGCTGACATACTGCCCCATGGCCAGGATCACGCCGAAGCTGACCATGCTGCCCCCGCCCATCCAGTACACGCCGGTGATGTAGAGCATCGTCAGGACGAGCTGCGTCATGGTTTCACTGGAGAGCCAGACCGTGTTGCTGATGTAGGCGGCCTTCATCCAGGCGGCGCGGCAGGCCTCGGCCAGGCGGCGCATGATGCTCAGGTTTTCCTCCTGCCGGTCGAACAGCTGGCTGACGCGCACGCCGTCGATGGATTCGGCCAGGTAGGCGTTGTAGTTGCTGTTCTTGTTGCTCTGATTCTGCCAGGCGCGGCGCTGGCGGGGCTTGATCATCACCACCACCGCCACGAACACCGGCAGGCCCGCCAGAATCACCCAGGACAGCCGCGCGTTGGTGGTGAACATGAAGATCACGATGAAGATCAGGTTGATGATCTCCAGGATCATGTTGATGATGCCGTTGGACAGGATATCCGACACGGAGTTGACGTAGTTGATCACG
>JBJEYH010000397.1:0-2025 GCA_051886675.1 Aristaeellaceae bacterium | reverse complement strand
GCTGCCGCTGACCGGCTATCTGCGGGGCGGCTGCAGCCCCATCGGCATGAAGAAGGCCTTCCCCACCTACCTGGACGATGCCGCCCGGGAGCAGCTGCGGCTGTCCGTCAGCGCGGGGGTGCGGGGATGCCAGGTCATCCTGGCCACGGAGGCCCTCATGGCCTGCACGGGCGCGGTCTTTGCGCCGCTGTGCCGCTGAGGGCGGAAAATTTTCTCCGCCGCCTCCATCCCTGCACGAAACATTGTGTTCAGCGCCGTTTTGTTGTATAATGAAAGATAGGTTTCCCGGTGGCTGAAAGGAGCGGCGGATGAAGAACGGGCTTACCAGGCAGGAAAGGCGGAAGGCATGGCTGTATGCCGTGCTGATTGTGGCGGGGATGCTGGCGCTGGGGGCGCTGGCGCTGTGGCTGACGCTGGGGGTGCACCGGGAGGAGAAGGCTTCCCTGCCCCCGGAGAGCGACGCCCTGCTGACCGCCGCGGAGGATCTGGACGCTATCCGCGTGGACGCGGTCTTCGACCCGGACAGCCATACGCTGACCGCCCGGCAGGTGATGACGGTCCGCAACCGTTCCGGGCAGACGCTGCAGGAGATCACCCTGCGCAGCTGGAGCGGCGCGTACCTGCGTCAGGACACCTCGCCCGCCGCCACGGAGGAGCTGTTCGACGCCTGCTACGGGGAGAGCTTTTCCGCCGGGGGGCTGACGCTTGACAACGCCCAGGTGAACCGCGTGGCCGTGACCTGGGCCTGGACGGACGAGGCTGCTACCGTCCTCACCCTGCCGGTGAAGAACTGGCAGCCCGGGGAGAGCGTCACCGTCACCCTTGACTATACCGTGGTCATTCCATCCTGCCGCAGCCGCTTCGGCGAATACGACGGGATCTGGATGCTGGGGAACGTGTTCCCCACGCCCGCCGTGTGGCTGGACGGTGAAATGCGCACGGACGACTACATCTCCATCGGTATTCCCTTCCTGAGCGAGTGCGCCAACTGGACGGTGCGCCTGACCTGTCCGGAGGGGTACACGGTGGCGGCCACCGGCAGTCCCGGCGAATCCGAAGCCCTGAACGGCGCGACCGCCTGCACCTACACCGCCAGCGCGGTGCGGGACTTCGCGCTGGTTTTGTCGGATCAATGGCAGACCGTGTCGGTCATGGCCGACGACGTGCTGATCACCGCCCATGCCCGGGACAAGGCCTCCGCCCGGCAGATGGCGGAGACCGCCCGGCAGGCCGTCGCCAGCTGCGAGGCGCGCTGCGGCCCCTATGCCTATCCCACCCTGACCCTTTGCGAGGCCAGCTTCCCCTACGACGGCATGAGCTATCCCCGGCTGAGCATGATCGGCACCTCCCAGATGAGCGGCAGGGACGCCCTGGAGGAAACCGTCGTCCGGGAGACGGCCCGGCAGTGGTGGGGCATGATGGTGGGCTTTGACGGATGGTACCAGCCCTGGCAGAGCGAGGCCCTGTGCGAGTATGCGCTGCTGGACTATACGGGCGACACCCAGGGTGACGCCGCCCGGGAGAGCCGCGTCTTCGAGCGGATCGAGACGGCCATGCGCATCACCATCCTGGAGGGGATCACCCCCGGCAGCCCCCTCGACTACTTCGCCAGCATCAGCGAGTACAACGTCGTGACCCGTCAGCGGGGCGCGGCGCTCCTGCTGGCCCTGGAGAACTTCCTGGGCAAGGAGGGCATGGACGATTTCCTCGCCGCCCTGCAGGGCACGTACCGCTTCCGCATCGCGACCCGCCAGGACATGGAGGAGCTTGCCTCCGGCATGGCCGGACAGGATCTATCCGCCCTGTTCCTGGATTACCTGGATACAGAAATCAGCAACTGATACGTTTTCGATGAAAGGATTGTGATCCCATGGCTCTTGATCCCAGGAGCGCCGTCATCCTCATTCCCTCCCTGGAGCCGGATGACCGTCTCCCGGCCTACCTGACCCGGCTGCGGGAGCGCGGCTTCCAGCGCATGGTGGTGGTGGACGACGGCTCCAGCGAAAAGGCCCAGCCCCTCTTCGA
>JBJEYH010000396.1:0-2025 GCA_051886675.1 Aristaeellaceae bacterium | reverse complement strand
GGCGTGGCCAAGGCCGGGGCCCAGCTGGTGCTGATCTCCGGCTATAACGGCGGCACCGGCGCCGCGCCCCAAAACTCCATCTACAACGCGGGCCTGCCCTGGGAGCTGGGCCTGGCGGAGGCCCACCAGACCCTGATGAAAAACGGCCTGCGCTCCCGGGTCCGGCTGGAGGTGGACGGCAAGCTGATGAACGGCTACGATGTGGCCGTGGCCTGCCTGCTGGGCGCGGAGGAATTCGGCTTTGCCACCGCTCCCCTGATCGCTCTGGGCTGCCGGATGATGCGGCTTTGCAACCGGGACACCTGCCCGCTGGGCATCGCCACCCAGAACCCGGAGCTGCGGAAGAATTTCAGCGGCAAGCCGGAGTATGTGGTAAACTACATGAACTTTGTGGCCCAGGAGCTGCGGGAGATCATGGCCTCCCTGGGCGTGCGCACCGTGGACGAGCTTGTGGGCCGCACGGAGCTGTTAAAATGCCGGCCCCACCAGCGCACCCACCGGGCGGAGCTGGTGGACCTCAGTCCCCTGCTGAGCCGCTCAGAGAGCAGCCCCGTCCGCTTTGACCCCAAAGACGCGGCGGATTTTGAACTGGAATCCACTCTGGATGAGCGTGTGTTTATGAAGCTGCTGGGCGGAAAGAAAAACACGGTCTCCGTGGACGTGTGCTGCACGGACCGGGCCATCGGCACCATTTTCGGCGCGGAGCTGACACGGCGCTTCGGCACATCCCTTTCAGACGACAGCTATGTGATCAACTGCCGGGGCGGCGCGGGCCAGTCCTTCGGCGCATTCCTCCCCAAGGGCCTGACCCTGAATCTTCAGGGCGACAGCAACGACTATCTAGGCAAGGGTCTCTCCGGCGGAAAGATCGCCGTATACCCGCCTAAACTGGGCTGCGGCGATAACGAGGACGACGTGATCATCGGCAACGTGGCCCTGTACGGCGCCACCAGCGGTTCCGCCTTTATCCGGGGCCGGGCGGGCGAGCGCTTCTGCGTCAGAAACTCCGGCGCCACCGCCGTGGTAGAGGGCGTGGGCGAGCACGGCTGTGAGTACATGACCGGCGGCAAGGTGGTCATCATCGGCCGCACCGGCAGCAACTTCGCGGCAGGCATGTCCGGCGGCATCGCCTATGTGCTGGACACGGAGCACGACCTGTACCTGCGGGTGAACAAGACCATGGTGGACATTGTCCCCGTCACCGAGGACTACGACATTGCGGAGCTGAAAGAGCTTTTGACGCAGCACGTTCAGGCCACCGGTTCCCCCAAGGCCAAGGCGCTGCTGGAGGCTTTCCCGGAAAAAGCCGCCGATTTCAAGAAGATCGTCCCCCGGGACTACATGGTGATGGCCCGGCGGATCGCAAAATACGAGGCAAAGGGCATCAGCCGGGACGAGGCCGAGCTGATGGCCTTCTCCGAAGGAGGGGTGTGACATGATCGACAGCATCAAAGAGCGCCAGGAGGAGAGCGGCCGCTGCATGAACTGCGGCGTACCCTTCTGCCAGTCCGGCATTGTGTTTCACGGCAAGCGGCTGGGCTGCCCGCTGCACAACCTGATCCCCGAGTGGAACGACATGCTCCGCCGGGAAAACCCGGAGCACGCCCTGTCGAGACTGTTGAAGGTGAACTGCTTCCCGGAGTTTACCGGGCGCATCTGCCCCGCCTTCTGCCAGCGGGCCTGTGTGCTGGGCGAGCAGGGTGAGCCTGTGCAGATCAAGGCAAACGAGCTGTTCATCATTGAATTTGCCTTTGAAAAGGGCTTTATGCTGCCCCAGCCGCCCCAGTCCCGGTCGGGAAAGACCGCCGCCATCATCGGCGGAGGCCCTGCGGGCATGGCGGCGGCCTGGCACTTAAACCGCCGGGGCCATCTGGTCACGGTGTACGACCAGGGCGCGGAGCCCGGCGGACAGCTTCTGCAGATCCCCAACAATCAGCTTCCCCCGGAGATCGTGCGCCGCCGTGTGCGCCTGATGGAGGAAGAGGGCGTGGTGTTCAAATGCGGCGTCACCGCAAACGCCGAGGA
>JBJEYH010000395.1:0-37395 GCA_051886675.1 Aristaeellaceae bacterium | reverse complement strand
CGTCCACGTCGGTCATGGTCAGGGCGATGAAGTCCTCCTCCCCCGTCTGCGCCGCGAAGGTCATGCGGAAGGGCTCCTCCATGCGCACCGATACCGGCGCGGGTGAATCGTCCGTCATGTACAGGAGCGTCACCTCCAGCATGCCCTCCGCGTTCAGCCGGCCGCCCAGACGCTCCCGGCCTGTCAGCACCGGTGACGCAAAGCCGCACAGCAGCCCCCGCACCGCAGGCGATCCCTCCGGCAGCATGAGCATGGCCTTCCCGCTCTCCGCCGCCTGGCAGAAGCCGTCGTCCACCCGGCAGGCCACGGTCTGCCCCGTCAGGCTCAGCGCGTCGCCGGCGACGGTGTAGGCGTCGTCCAGCACGGTCAGCTCCTCCCGGCGATCCGCCCAGCCTTCCATGCCCAGCAGCACCTCCGCCCGCAGCGTGCGCTCGCCGTCCTCGCCCTCCTGGCTGATCACCGCCACATCCCGCACGGTCACCCGGCCCTCCAGCTGCTCGCCGTCCTCGCCGGTCAGCTCCACCGCGTAGTCGAAGGGCATGGTGTGCCGGGTGACGGCAATGGGCTTCCCCGGCAGCGCGGAGGCATGGACGACCTCCAGGTTCACCTGGCCCGTCATGCCGATGCGCCCCAGGCCGCCGGTCACGTCATGAACCTGCGCCGTGGCGGTGCCGTAGAGGGTGTCGCGGATCTTCAGCCCCTCGGGCAGGGCGAATTCCTCCCGCAGGAGCGTTTCCCCCGCACCCTCGGCCACGGTGCGCTTCACGGTGATCTGCCGGGTGGACATTTCCAGCCCCTCCACCCCCGTGATGCCCGTCAGCGCTTCCACGGGCTGCTGGGTCATCGCTCGGCAGAACAGCCGCACAACCGCCTTCATCGTCAGCCTGCCGCCGGATACGCCGGCCTCCACATGCTCCACCTGAGCCTCCACCCGGCAGCGGCAGCGGGGCTGTACCCCCGGCAGATCCATGATATGGGTGAAATCCGCCGTGGCCTCCAGGGCGTTGACCTTCCCCGGATCCCCCTGGGTGTACAGGGCGTGGAAGGCCACCCTTCCGGCAACGGATACCTTGTCCTGCATGGCCTCGGCCGCGTCGGTCACGGCCATGCCGCCGGCGTGGAGCACCCGCGCTTCCTCCCGCAGGCCCCCGGGAAGGGTCATTTCCCCCTCCACCACCGCCTGGCTCTCGCCCTGGGCGGCCAGGCGCTCCATCTGCACGCTTTCCTTGAGCAATCGCATATCCATGGCGTGTCCCCCTTCCGTCTGCCAAAGGCTATGCGCCCTCCCCCGCCGGTAGAACCCTCTTTCCTCCCCGGGCGGATGTATGGTATAATGTTCCCATCCGATTTCATTACCGAAGGGAGCCTGCGCCATGCCATTCCATCTGATTCGCGCCGACCTGACCACCCTGCATGTGGATGCCATCGTCAACGCCGCCAACAACCGCCTCTGGCAGGGCGGCGGCGTATGCGGCGCCATCTTCCGCGCCGCCGGAGAAAGGCCGCTGCAGGAGGCCTGCGACCGCATCGGCCATTGCGGGACGGGGCAGTCGGTGATCACCCCGGGCTTCGCGCTGCCCGCCAGGTACATCATCCATACGGTGGGCCCGGTGTGGCACGGCGGGCACGACGGCGAGGAGGCGCTGCTGCGCTCCTGCTACCAGACCGCGCTGGCCCTGGCGGCGGAGCATCAGCTGACAAGCGTGGCCTTTCCGTTGATTTCCGCGGGGATCTACGGCTATCCCCGGCAGGAGGCCATCCGCGTGGCGACGGAGGCCATCGGCGACTTCCTCAACCGGGAGGACGTGCCCGACATGGACGTGACCCTGGCGCTGTTCGACCGCTGCAGCTATCGGGAGGGCAGCACGCTGTACGGACGCATCGTCTCCTACCTGGACGAGAACAGCCCCGCCTACCAGACCTATTCGTCCGAAAGGCGCACCCGCCGCCGCCAGCGGGAGGAGCTGCCGGCGAGCTGCCCGGCGCCGGACGATCTGCTCATGTCGGCGTCGTCCATGGCCCCCGACATGGACGCTTTTCCCCCGGAGCCCTCCGCCAGCGCCCATGCGCCGGCTGACGCTGATGAGCTGACGCAGCGGCTGAAGCGCTGGATGGGCGACCGCTTCCGCCGGGAGGAAACCTTCTCCCAGTGCCTGCTGCGGCTGATCGACCAGTCCGGGGAGAAGGATTCCGCCGTCTACCGGCGGGCCAACGTGGATCGCCGACTGTTCTCCAAGATCCGCTCCAACCCCCACTATCAGCCGGGGAAGCCCACGGTGCTGGCCTTCTGCCTGGCGCTGCATCTGTCCCGGGAGGACGCCGACATGCTCCTGCGCAAGGCGGGCTATGCCCTGACCTGCTCCAGCCGCCTGGACCTGACGGTGGAATACTGCCTGAATCACGGCGTGTACGACGTGCATCAGGTGAACGTGGTGCTGTTCGAGCTGGATCTGCCGAGCCTGGGCGCGTGAAAGTGTCGCCTGGGAAGCGACCTTTTGGCCTCCTGCGGATGGTATACTTGAGCCATCAAATGAAGGAGGTCAACATCATGCGCAACGATCTGACTGAACTGGTTTTCATCCTGGACCGCTCCGGCTCCATGCACGGGCTGGAAAAGGACACCATCGGGGGCTTCAACAGCGTGCTGGAGCGCAACAAGGCCCTGCCCGGGGAGGCCAACATCACCACCATCCTCTTCGACCACCGCTTCACCGTCCTGCACGACCGGCAGCCCATCCACTCCGTGGAGCCCATGACCGAGCGGGATTATTCCCCCGCCGGCATGACCGCCCTGCTGGACGCCGTGGGCCTGGCCATCCGCAAGATTGACAACGTGATGGCCCATACCGCCGAGCCCTACCGGGCGGGCACGGTGCAGTTCGTCATCATCACCGACGGCATGGAGAACGCCAGCATGGAGTACAGCGTCCAGCGGGTGAAGCAGATGATCCGCGACCGACAGCAGAAGGAAGGCTGGGACTTCCTCTTCCTGGGCGCGAACATGGACGCCGTCTCCGTGGCCGAGGACATGGGCATCCATGCTGACAGGGCCGTCACCGCCATGGCGGACGCGTCGGGCGTGGCCCTGCAGTACGATGCCGTCGCCGAGGCCAACACCAGCTTCCGCCTGAGCCGGGAACGCTCCTCCGCCTGGAAGCGCCGGGTGGAGAAGGACACCTTCTCCCGCACGCACCGCCGCTAATCGCCCTCCCGCACGCCGCCGTACCCTCCCAGGGGTGCGGCGGCTTAGTGTTTTCCCAGCGCATCCTCATGAAATTCTCACTTTCCATGGGGCGGGGGCTGTGCTATAATGGTAGCGAATCAGCGGATTCAGCGCGCGGCAGGTGGCCTTCGGGCGGGAAAACGTACTTTTGCGCAGGGATCCCTTGCGCAGGGACTTTCCATCCTGTACCATGGACGCTGACCGGATATCAAGCAATCATCTGAAGGATCAAAGGAGTCGCCATGAAAAAGTCCGTCAAGAAGGATCAAAGGAAGCGCAAGGGCCGCAAGGCCGGTATCATCGCCGCGGGCGTGACGGTTGTTCTCTACGCGCTGCTGTTCCCGCTGTACCGCATTGCGGATTTTGTCATCTGCGGTCTGCTGGCGCTGCTGGCGGGCAAGGTGATCGGCACCATGGGCGAGGGGCTTGACCTGACCACCCACAACCGGCAGGATCAGAAGGCCCAGCCCAAGCCCGTGGAGGAGCTGCCTCTCTCGGGCAACGGCGAGGCCGACGCGGTCATCGCCAAGGGGCAGGAGATGCTCCACACCATCCGCGCCGAGAACGACGCCATCACCGACGAGGTGCTCTCCGGGCAGATGGACGAGCTGGAGCGGCTGTGCGTGCAGATCTTCACCACCGTGGCCGAGAAGCCCCAGAAGGCTCCGCAGATCCGCAAGTTCATGAACTATTACCTGCCCACCACCCTGAAGATGCTGGCCTCCTACCGCACGATGAACGACCGGGGCGTCTCCGTCACCGACATGACCGAGGCCCGGGCCACCACCATCCGGGGCATGGGCATGGTGCTCACCGCCTGCCAGAAGCAGCTGGACAATCTCTACAAGGACACCATGCTGGACGTGTCCACGGACATCGACGTGCTGGAGCAGATGCTCAAGCGCGACGGCTATGCCGACGGCGGCCTGGGCCAGGTTCCCGCCGGGGCGGGCAAGGCTTCGGCCACCGCCGCCGCCCAGCAGATGAACGATACGGGCGCGCCCGTGCTGCGCACCCCCGGCGCGGACAAGGACGACGACTTCGTGTCCTTCTACAGCCAGGACCGCAAAAACTGACACAACGCCTATGACGGAAGATAGAAGGAGGATCACCCCATGAGCGAGCAGAACCGCACCCCCATGCTTTCCCTGACCCCTGAAATGCCCGAGCCTGCCGCGCCTTCCGCCGACCAGGCCCGCTCCATCCAGGAGCAGCCCGCTCCCGCCCCCGCGGCCGAGCGTGCCCCCCGTCTGGACGACAGCCAGCTGACCCCCGCCGAGCGCAAGGCCATCGAGGACTTCCTGGAGAAGCTGGACGTGACCAATCCCGATCATGTGCTGCTCTTCGGCGCGGACGCGCAGAAGAAGATCGCCGATTTCTCCGACACCGCCCTGGAGGCCGTCAAGACCCAGGATACGGGCGAGGTGGGCGACATGCTGGTGAACCTGGTGGGCGAATTGCAGGGCTTCGAGGCCGACGCGGAGGAGCCCAAGGGCCTGCGCAAGCTGTTCACCTCCTCCGAGACCCGCATCACCAAGATGAAGGCCCGCTACACCAAGGTCAGCGGCAATGTGGAAAACATCGCCAACTCCCTGGAGAGCTATCAGGCGCAGCTGCTCAAGGACGTGGCCATGTTCGACCGGCTCTACGACCAGAACAGCGAGTATTTCCGCCAGCTGACGCTGTACATCATCGCCGGCGACGAGAAGCTGGCCCGGGTCCGCGAGGGCGAGCTGGCCGAGCTGCGCCGCAAGGCCGAGGCTTCCGGCGACGCCATGGACGCCCAGAAGGCCAACGATCTGGCCGCCCAGTGCGACCGCTTCGAAAAGAAGCTCCACGACCTGAAGCTGACCCGTCAGGTGTCCATGCAGATGGCCCCGCAGATCCGCCTTTTGCAGAACAACGACAGCCTGCTGGTGGAGCGCATCCAGTCCACCCTGAGCAACACCCTGCCCCTGTGGAAGAGCCAGATGGTGCTGGCCCTGGGCCTGCACAACAGCCAGCAGGCGCTCAAGGCCCAGACCGCCGTCACCAACATGACCAACGAGCTGCTGAAGAAGAACGCCGAAACCCTCAAGATGGGCACCATCGAGACGGCCAAGGAGGCCGAGCGCGGCATCATCGACATCGAGACGCTGATCCAGACCAACCAGAGCCTCATCGACACCATCAACGAGGTCATGAACATCCAGCGGGACGGCCACAACAAGCGCATCGAGGCGGAAAAGACCCTCTACCGCATGGAGGGCGAGCTGAAGCAGAAGCTTCTGCAGACCAACCTGTAATCAATCCGGAGGCAAGATACAAGCCCATGAAACGAGCATTTCTCCCCCTGCTGCTGATCCTGTGCCTGACGCTTTCCGCCTGCGGAACCTCCACCCAGGCCGCGGCCTACACCGATGACAGCATCGTCGCCCGCGCAGGCGACTGGTACAGCATGAAGGACTGGCAGCACGGGCTGTCGGACGATACCCTGCACACCGCCATGAAGAGCTCCGCCGGCACGCTGACGGTATGGAGCATGCAGGCGGATGCCGACACCCCTGTCAACGCCGAGTGCACGCTGACGGTGACCGCCGGCCGGGCGAAGCTGGTACACATCGCTCCGGACGGCTCGGTGACCGTGCTGCTGGAGGTTTCGCCGGATTCGCCGGTCGCCACCTCCACTCTGCGCTTCACGGCCCTGCCTGGCGACAACCGGGTGAAGCTGGTCATGGCGGAATCCACCAGCCTGGACATGACCCTGCGCTTTGACCAGGGGACGCTGAAGGACGGCACGGGAGCCGCCTGATGCCCCCGCCGCGGAGGCTGCGCTGAAGAGCAGGCCGTCACGGCTTCCGGTTTCCGCGGCGTCCGGTGAAGCCCTGAGGGCGCACCCTTTCCCGGCGTCGTCTCCGGTCATGACGCCTGTCCTGATCACGGACGCCAGCTTCGCCGCCCACGTCCTGCCCCGCTTCCGGGAACGTCCTTCGGCCAGCGGGCCGTATGGTCGCCGGACGGCCGGGCGATCATCCTGTTCCCTTCGACAAGCCCTGGAGGCTTTCTGATGAAAAACACGCTGACAACCATTCTGTGCATTCTCTGCGCCATCGTGCTGGCGGCGGTCGCGGTATGCCTGGGCGCGTACCGCGGCTGGAGCAGCGAGCGGGATGACGCGCTGCACACCGTCTCCGCCGACGGCGAGCTGACCTCCGCCCTGGAGGAGCGCGCCATGGACGCGGCCAACCTGATCGTGGTAGCGTCCCGGCACCTGCCGGCGGACGACGCGGATCTTCAGGCCCTGCGGGATATCCGCGCGGTGCTGACGGACGCCTCCGCCACCGCCGCCGACAAGACCCGCGCCGACGGGCAGCTCACCGTCCTGGCGGAACGGCTGGCGGCATCCCTGCCGCTTCTGGACAGCGTGCAGGGAAGTCCCCGGGATCAGGTGTACATTTCCACCCTGACCCGCACCCTTTCCCAGGGCGCCGATTCCGCCGCTGCCTACGCCGCCGCGGCGCAGCGCTTCAACGACCGGCTGGCGTCCTCCCTGACGGGCAGGCTGGCCATGCTGCTGGGGGTCGAGCCCCTGGCGGCTGAGTAAAAGGAGGCGGCGACATGAAGCAAATTCTTCGCGCCATCGTCTGCCTCGCGCTGGCCTGCGTGCTGACGGCATCCGCCGCGCTGGCCGCGCCCCGCTACCCTGCCAGCCAGGGCAGCGTCACCGACGCCGCCGCCGTGCTGAGCGCCGCGGTGGTCACCGACCTGACTGAAGCCGCCGGACGGCTGGAAAAGGCGGCCGGCGTGACCCTGACCGTGGCCACGGTGGATTTTCTGGACGGCGCGTCCCTGCAGAGCTACGGCGAGGGGCTGCGCGCGGCCTGGAGCCTGGATGACGATGATCTTCTTCTGCTGCTGTGCGTGGGCGAGGATCTCTTCGGCCTGTTCCCCGGCAGGGATGTGACCAGCCGCCTGCCCTCCGCCACCCAGCAGAAGCTGCTCAGCGCCTATCTGGAGACGCCCTTCCTGCAGCAGGATTACGACGGCGCGCTGCGGGCCTTTGTCCCCGCGCTGATCGCGGAATGCGCCAAGGCCTGGCGCACGGAGGTGGATCTGTCCGGGCTGCTGGGCACGCCCGCGGCCACCGCCGCCCCCCTGAGCGTGGACGACTGGCTCCATCGCCGGGGTGACGAGCCCGAGGCCACGTCCTCCCCCGCCCGCCGCGTCACCGAGGAGGACGAGGATTCCGGCCTGAGCCTGGGCAAGGTGATCCTGACGGTGTTCCTGCTGATGATCATCTTCGGCAACCGGGGTCATCGCCGGCGGCGCGGCCGGTGGAACGACCGCCGCGGCTGCGGCTGCATGCCCTTCAGCTCGATTCTGGCCGCCCTGGGCCTGTGGAAGCTGTGGGATCGCGACTGATATTCCGCCCGGCAGGCATGGAGAACGGCCTGCCGGGCTCCCTTTGTGTCCGCGGGAGTCTTTTCCCGCCGGATAACGTTCTATGATGGAAGGAGGCGCGCACCATGCGGGTGATCGGCCTGACAGGCGGCATAGCCTGCGGCAAGAGCAACGTCAGCGACGCGCTGCGGGCGCTGGGCGCGGTGATCATCGACGGGGACGTGCTGTCCCGGGAGCTGACGCAGGCGGGGGGCGAGGCGCTGCCCGCCATCCGGGAGACCTTTGGCGAAGGGGTGTTTCACCCCGACGGTACGCTGAACCGCCGGGCCCTGGGCGCGGTGGTCTTCGGCAGCGACGAAAGGCGCGCCGCCCTGGACGGCATCATGCAGCCCCTGCTGCGCCAGCTGATCCTCCGGCGGATCGACGAGGCGCGGCGCAGCGGCGCGGCCCTGTGCGTGCTGGACATGCCCCTGCTTTACGAGGCCGGGCTGGACGGGCTCTGCCAGCGGGTCTGGTGCGTATACGTCCCCCGGGAGACGCAGCTGGCGCGGCTGATGGCGCGGGACGGCTTCACCCTCGAGGAGGCTGAAGCCCGGCTGCGCAGCCAGCTTCCCGCCCGGGAAAAAGCGCGGCGGGCGCAGGTGGTCATTGACACCAGCGGCTCTATCGGCTACACTAAAGCCATGATCCCGCCCCTGTATGCCCAGGAGCTCGGGCTCATTGACGCCCCCGATGAAGGAGGACCCCATGGAGAATCCCCAGACGCCCATCCAGCGCCACCGGCGCTCTGAGCGATACCAGCAGCAGGATGCGTCTTCCTGTGCCCCTGCTCCGGCCCCACAGTCCACGGCGCTGACCGCATGGTCCGAGGCCCCGGTCTCACGGGCTGCGACCCCGGCTGCACGGGCTGACGCCCAGGTCTCACGGGCTGTGACTCCGGCTGCGCGGGCTGACGCCCAGGTCTCACGGTCTGCGGCGCAGGCTGCACGATCCGCTGCTCCCGCGGCACGGCCCGAAGCCCCGGTCACACGGTCTGTGACTCCGGCTGCACGATCCGCCGCCCCGGCTGCACGATCCGCAGCCCCGGTCACACGGTCTGTGACTCCAGCTGCACGATCCGCTGCTCCCGCTGCACGGCCCGACGCCCCGATCACACGGTCTGTGACTCCGGCTGCACGATCCGCTGCTCCCGCTGCACGGCCCGACGCCCAGGTCGCACGGACTGCGGCCCCAGCTGCACGATCCGCAGCCCCGGCCTATCAGCGCACGCCCCGCGCCGCCCGCAGCGCCGCCTCCGGGCAGGAAGCCGCTCCCTCGCCGCGCATGGCTCCGCCGCCCATGTTCTCCCAGGAGGACGCGCCCCAGGCCATGGCCCGGCCCAAAAGACCCGCGCCCGTCCCCGAGAAGAAGCGCAAGCCCGTCCACCGCATGCCCCGGTGGATCACCGCGTGCATCGTGGCGCTGATGTTCGTATCCCTGGCGCTGCTGGCCGCGCAGAACCTGATGCAGGCCTGGCTGACCCAGCGTCAGCAGGAGCAGGAGGCCGCCTATCAGGCGGTGGTGGACGCGCATCCCATGTACTACACCGATCTGATCGCCCGCTACTCCGAGGAGTACAACCTGCGCCCGGCCTTTGTCACGGCCATCATCCTCAACGAGAGCTCCTTCCGCACGGACGCCGAGTCCAGCGTGGGCGCGAGAGGCCTGATGCAGCTGATGCCGGACACCGCCGAATGGATCGCGGGCAAGCTGGATGTGAGCGGCTACAGCTTCGACCGCATGTACGACGCGGAGAGCAACATCCGCTTCGGCACCTGGTACCTGAACTACCTGTCCCGGCTGTTCCGCGGGGATCCGGTGGCGGTGGCCTGCGCCTATCACGCGGGCCAGAGCACCGTGGCCTCCTGGCTGAGCGACAGGAGCATTTCCCCCGACGGCATAACCCTTCCCCTGGAGAATCTGCCCAACGGCCCCACGAAAACCTACGCAGGGAGAGTGACGCAGGATTATGGCATTTATGACGCGCTTTATTTCCATGTTTTCAACCCGGACCCTGATGAAGGCGACAGCGCTGGCTCTGTGTCTGAGCCTGCTGGGCTGTCTGCCCGCCGCTGAGGCCAGCAATGTGGAGGACAGCCTGGTGGTGGGCATCCAGTCCACCAAGACCACGGCCATCCGCCCGCTGGATCCCCAGGAACGGGACATGATGAGCATCTATGACCTGCTCTACGACAGCCTGGTCACCATCGACGACAACTACCTTCCCCAGCCCGGCCTGGCCGAAAGCTGGGAGGAGAGCGGCAGCGGCAAGACCTGGACCTTCCACCTGCGGGAGAACGTGACCTTCTCCGACGGCACGCCCCTGACCGCCAACGACGTGGTGGCCACCGCCCAGTACATCCTCCGCCGCGCCCAGGACGAGAACTCCGCCGACAAGGGCTTCTACGCCAACCTGAACTATTTTGTCTCCAGCATATCCGCCAAGGACGAGTATACCGTGGTGGTCAAGGCCGCCCGCAAGTACTGGGGACTGCTCTACGCCATGACCTTCCCGGTGCTGCCCGCCGACTATGTGGAGAGCGACAATCCGCCCGGCACCGGCGCGTATGTGGTATCCACCTTTGAGCCGGCCAACTACCTGTGGCTGCAGGCCAACACCAACTGGTGGCAGACCCAGCCCCAGGTGAAGGAAATCATGGTCGTGTGCCACAACACCCCCGGCGACGTGATCGAAAGCTACGAATACGCCCGGGTGGACGCCTGCTTCACCCGCTCCATCTCCGCCGCCCAGTACAAGAGCGGCACCACCTCCCTGGCCCTGGACTACCGCACCAACCAGCTGGAGGTGCTGCTGATGAACCATTCAGCCGCGCCGCTCAACTCCATCAACGTGCGCAAGGCCATCCGCTACGCCATCGACGTGGACAAGATTGCCTCCACTGTCTACATGGGCATGGTGGAGCGCACCGATACCCCGGCCATCCCCGGCACCTGGATGTACAACAACAGCCTGGACGCCTACTTCGTCACCGACCTGGACGCCGCCCGCGCGCTGCTGGCCGAGGACGGCTGGGATGACAGCAACGAGGACGGCTATCTGGACCGGGTCGATGAGAACGGCGAGCTGGAGACGCTGTCGCTGACGCTGCGCGTCTATGAGGAGCCGGACAACAACGTCCGCGTGGAGGTGGCCGAGAGCATCGCTACCAGCCTGGCGGCCATCGGCATCAACTGCACCACCTCCACCGTCACCTTCTCCAACATGCAGTCCCGCCTGGAGGCCGGCTCCTATCAGCTGGCGCTGGCGGCCTACGCCATGGATCCCTGCCCGGACTGGGGCTTCATGCTCATGAGCGGCAACACCGGCAACTATACCCGCTACCGCTCCACCGAGATCACCGACCTGTGCAAGGATCTGCGCACCAAGACCGACCAGGGCAGCTACACCGACACCCTGTACAAGATTCAGACCAAGTTTGCCGAGGATTGCCCCTTCATCTGCCTGTACTACCGTTCGGGCTCGGTGCTGACGCGGAAAATGTACACCACCGTGCGCGACGTGCGGGAGTACGAGCTGCTGCGGGGCATCGACACCTTCCACGAATAAGCGCGCCGGCATACCCATCACACACGAAAAGGATGATAGCACATGGAATGGATTGAACTGACCATCCACACCACCACCGCGGGCGCGGATCTTGTCTCCGAGGCGCTGATGCAGGAGGGCGCCACCGGCACCATGGTGGAGGATCGCGCGGACATTCCCGATCCCAGCAAGCCCAACGGCATCTGGGAGATCATCGACCCCAAGCTCATCGAGGCCATGCCCGAGGACGTGCTGGTGCACGCCTGGTTCGAGCCGGACGCCTCCTTCGCCGACAAGCTGCAGGCCCTGCGACTTCGCATGGCGGAGCTGAAGACCTCTTCCGGCATGGACATGGGCACCCTTGCATTGGGCACCGCCAACGTCCACGACGAGGACTGGTCGGAGGTGTGGAAGAAATTCTACAAGCCCTTCCGCGCGGGCCGGCATCTGGTGGTGAAGCCCACCTGGGAGCTGTACGACGCCCAGGAGGGTGACAAGATCATCGAGATCGACCCGGGCATGGCCTTTGGCAGCGGCACCCACGAGACCACCGGCATGTGCATGGAGCTGCTGGAGGAAGCCCTGAAGGGCGGCGAGCGGGTGATCGACGTGGGCACGGGCAGCGGCATTCTGGCCATCGGCGCGGCGCTCCTGGGCGCGAAGGAGGTCACCGCCATTGACATCGACCCCATGGCCGTGAAGGTGGCCCGGGAGAACATCGGGCACAACGGCCTGCAGAACAGAATCACCGCCCTGGAGGGCAACCTGCTGGATCATCTGGACGTGACCTGCGAGATGTGCGTGGCCAACATCATCGCGGACGTGATCTGCATGTTCGCCGCCCCGCTGAACGACCACATCGTCCCCGGCGGGCTGTTCATCTGCTCGGGCATCATCAGGGAGCGGGAGCAGGACGTGGTGGACGCGCTGACCGCCGCAAACTACACCATCCTTGAGATCCGCCGCAAGGGCGAATGGGTGGCCATGCTGTCCCGGAGGCACGACTGATGCACCGCTTTTATGCCGAGGGCGAGGTATCGCCCCAGGGCGCGGCGCATCTGAGCGCCGAGGACGCCCGTCACGCCATCCGCGTTTTGCGGATGCAGCCCGGTGACAAAGCGGAGCTGTTCGCCGGCGGCCGCCGCTATGCCGCGGAAATCGCCGCCATCGAGGGCGAGAGCGTCTCCTGCCAGGTGCTGTCGGAGCTGCCCTCCACCGAGGCCCGGCTGCGCATCACCCTGTACCAGGGGCTGCCCAAGGCCGAGAAAATGGAGCTGATCATCCAGAAGGCGGTGGAGCTGGGCGCGGAAAGGATCGTCCCGGTGGCCATGAGCCGCTGCGTGGTGCAGCTGAACGCCAGGGACGGCGCGAAGAAGCAGGAGCGCTGGCAGAAGATCGCCCGGGAGGCCTGCAAGCAGTCGGGCCGGTGCCTGACTCCGGCGGTGGACGCGCCGATCCCCTTCCGGCAGCTTCCGGCGCGGCTGAAGGCCCACGGTGCGTCCATCGTCCCCTGGGAGGACGCCCGGGGCTACAGCCTGACGGCCTTCCGCCGGGAGCATCCGGACGTCGCGGATCTGGCGGTGGTCATCGGGCCGGAGGGAGGCATGTCCCCGGAGGAAGTGGCCGCCATGCAGGAGGCCGGCTGCCGGAGCGTGACCCTGGGGCCGCGGATCCTGCGGACGGAGACGGCGGGACTGTGCGCCCTGAGCGCGCTGATGTGCCTGTACGGCGAGATGGAGTGAGAAAAGACCGTGAATACTGTTGCTTTCCACACCCTGGGCTGCAAGGTGAACCAGTACGACACCCAGGCCATGCTGGAGCTGTTCCGGGTGGCTGGGTATGCCGTGGTGCCCTTCCAGGGCGAGGCGGACGTGTACGTGGTGAACACCTGCACCGTCACCGGCACGGGGGACAGGAAGTCCCTGCAAATCGCCCGGCGGCTGCGGCGGGAGCATCCCCTGAGCGAGGTGATCCTGTGCGGGTGTCTGGCCCAGCGAAAGGGCGAGGAGCTGCTCTCCACCGGCGCGCGACTGATCCTGGGCACCCAGCGGCGCAGCGAGGTTGTCACGCTGCTGGAGAAGGCCGTGCGGGAAAACGTGCAGCTGTGCGCCGTGGATGCGCTGACCACCGAGTCCCCCTTCGAGAACCTGACCATCACCGATCAGGAGGATCACACCCGGGCCATCCTGAAGATCCAGGAGGGCTGCAACAACCGCTGCACCTACTGCATCATTCCCAGCGTGCGGGGGCCCATCCGCAGCCGTCCGCTGGAGGAGATTGACCGCGAGGCCCGGCGGCTTGCGGAGGCCGGCTTCACCGAGCTGGTGCTGACGGGCATTCACCTGTCCAGCTACGGCAGGGATCTGAAGGACGGCTCCACCCTGCTGGACGCCATCGCCCGTGTGCAGGCGGTGGAGGGCGTGCGGCGCATCCGCCTGGGAAGCCTGGAGCCCACCATCGCCACCCCGGCCTTTGCCGGAGCCCTGGGGCAGATGGACAAGGTCTGTCCCCAGTTCCACCTGGCCCTGCAGTCCGGCAGCGATACGGTGCTGGCCCGCATGGCCCGCCGCTACAATACCCGCATGTACCTTGACGCCGTGGACAACCTGCGCGCGGTGTTCCCCCACGCCGCCTTCACCACCGACGTGCTCACCGGCTTCCCCGGGGAGACGGAGGAGGAATATGAGCAGACCCGGCAGATGATCCGCACCGTGGGATACGCGAAGATCCACGTGTTCCCCTACTCCCCCCGGGAGGGCACCAAGGCCGCGGTGATGCCCGGGCAGCTGGCCACAGCGCTGAAGGAGCAGCGGACCCGGGAGCTGATCGCCCTGGGCGAGGAAACGGCCCGGGCCTACCGGGAGAGCTGGCTGGGGCTGAGCGCGCCGGTGCTGCTGGAGGAGCGCACGGCCGACGGCTGGGTGGGCTACACGCCGGAATACATCCAGGTGACGCTGCCCGACTGTCCCGCCTGCCGCCAGGGCCTGCTTGTGGACGTGCGGCTCACCGCCCTGCGGGACGAGGGCATGGCCGGGGAAATTTTCTGCTGACAGCGGATGAAACAGCGCATCCGCATCGTCATATAGAATGAAAGGATGTTGAACCATGGAAAACTGTCTGTTCTGCAAGATCATCGCCGGCGATATTCCTTCCACGAAGGTGTATGAGGACGAGATGGTTTACGCCTTCCGGGACATCAACCCCCAGGCGCCCACCCATGTGCTGGTGGTGCCCAGGACCCACGTGGCCGACGTGGCCGATACCGACCAGCTGGATGACGCGGCCCTGGCCGCCTGCATCCGCGCCTGCAAAAAGATCGCCGCCCTGGAGGGCCTGACGGAGCGGGGCTTCCGCGTAGTCAGCAACTGCGGCGAGGACGCCTGTCAGTCCGTGCGTCACCTGCACTTCCACGTGCTGGGCGGCCGGAAGATGGGCGAAACCATGGCCTGACAGCCTCCCCTGCGGCAGGGAAAAAACGATTTCTCACAATTTTGTTGAGAAAAAATGAAATTTCCCATTGACGCAGGCTCTGAAAGGCGATATAATAGCAATACGGTTCGCCATCCGTCCGTCTTAGCCGGCTGATGTCAAGGCGAGATGAGCGAGAGGAGGGATAACAGTGTCCGAGGTACGCGTCCGCGAGAATGAATCTCTGGAGAGCGCTCTGAAGCGTTTCAAGCGTCAGTGCGCACGCGCAGGCGTCATTCAGGAGGTTCGCAAGCGCGAGCATTATGAGAAGCCCAGCGTCAAGCGCAAGAAGAAAGCAGAGGCTGCACGCAAGCGCAAGTACTGATTTCCGTCGAACGTCCCTTCCTGTCTTCGGACAGGAAGGGTTTTCTTGTATCCAGGCCCCTCCAACGTATTCACGGAATTTTCATGTTTTTTCTCTTGCGGATTGCTTCCGTATTTGTTATACTACATTTATCAATATGGTTGGGTAGGATGAAGCAGAATATGGTCTATCTTTTCCAGTTGCTCCCCCATGCAAACATTCGCTATCAGGAATCGCAGGACCGTCTCGGCACAGCTGAACTGACCTGTATGCTTCATGCGCTGGGATTACCCGGCGTGGAGGCGACGCCTGTGCGCGTGGGCGGCGCGGCCTTCCTGTCCTTCACCGCCCCCGAGCTGACGGGCGCGCAGCTGACCCAGCTGGCCCGGCACAGCGCCATGCTGCTGATGTGCGCGCGCGAGGAGGGCGGGTTGCTGCGTCCCCTGGAGGTAGTCCGGCCGGGGTATCTGCCCCGGGATCTGGCCGAGGTGCTCAAGTACAAGGGCAAGACCAGCGCGGTCTTTACCGCCATGATGATCAACCTGGCCCTGTCCGCCAGCGACTTTTTCCTGCAGGAGACGCCCGTCACGGTGCTGGATCCCCTGTGCGGGCGGGGCACCACCTGCTTCTGCGCGCTGCAGCAGGGCATGAACGCCGTGGGGCTGGATCTGGATCGCCGGGACCTGAAGGAGGCTGCCGATTATTTCAGCCGATACCTGCAGTACCACCGGCTGAAGCACGGCCTGCAGCAGTCCTCCCGCACGGCGCGCAAGACCGCCGTACCCGAAGCCGTCTACACCTTTGCCGACACCCGGGAGCATTATCAGCAGGGCGACGTGCGCACCCTGCGCCTGCTCCAGGGGGACACCGAGCTCACGGGTGAGCTGATGCGCAAGACGCCCGCTCACGTTCTGGTGGCAGACCTGCCCTATGGCGTCCAGCACGCCCCTCAGGACGGCCGCAGGCCCGAGAGCTTCACCGGCATGCTGCGCAGGGTTCTCCCTGCCTGGCGCGACGCGCTCAGGCCCGGCGGCGCGGCGGCAGTCAGCTTCAACGCGCTGACGCTCCCCCGCGGCACCCTGGTGGAGCTGATGGAGGGCGCGGGCTTCCGCGTGCTGACGGAGGCGCCCTACGCAGGCCTCGAGCATTTTGTGGAGCAGGCCGTGACCCGCGACGCGGTGGTCGCACGCAGGGAATAATTACCTGATCGCGTACGTTCTATTTGCATATCGACCCCTCAAACGACCCATTAGTAGGAGGCAAATCAATTGGCTACCCTTGATCTATCATCCAAAACAGTGGTGGAACTGCGCAAGATGGCCAAGGAGCACGGCGTAACCCTGGGCGCAGGCGTCAACAAGGAAAGCATTATCGCCAAGCTGACCGATGCCCTGGGCGCCATGGAGAATGAACCCGCGGAGACTCCGGCCGCAGACGCGCCTCTGGCAGCCCCGGCCGCGCAGGAGACGCCTGTGCTTTCCGATGCCGCCGCCGCCCCGGCGCCCCGGCAGGAGCCCGCGCAGACCCAGTATCGCGCCGCGTGGCACAATCCCTCTCCCCGCTACAGCAGCAAGCCCGCTTATCAGGCGCCGGCCTATCCGGCCCGGCAGAGCAGCTGGCAGGGCAACCGTCAGCCCACCACCGATGCGCCCCGGCCTTCCCAGACCCGGCCCACGGGCTATACGCCCCGCTTCGGCCCCGCGGCGGAGGACGCGCCCGCGGCGCCCGCCCGGCAGGAGGAGGAATACCGCCCCTACCGGCAGGATACGCCCCGCACCACGGGCTTCGGCCCCGGCGCGCCCGAGCGCCGCAGCTACAGCGAACCCGCCCGGCCCTATGACGGCGGCAACCGCGGCGTCAGCGATCCCGGCTATGACACGGGGTATCAGCAGCGGCCCGCCGGCAGCTATGAGCCCCGGCCCCGGTATGAGCAGCGGCCCTATCCCCCCCGGCGGGACGCCTATGCCCCGCCCCAGGAGCCTGCCGCGCCCAATCCGGGCGTGACGGATCTGCTGGCCGCCGGCGAATGCCTGGACGGCGCGGGCGTGCTGGAAATGCATCCCGACGGCTACGGCTTCCTGCGCTCGGAGCAGTTCCTGCCCTCCAGCAAGGATATCTACGTCTCCATGGCGCAGATCCGCCGCTTCGGCCTCCGCACGGGCGATCACGTCACCGGCAAGACCCGCCCCCAGCGGGAGGGCGACAAGTACGCCGCCATGCTCTACATCACCGAGATCAACGGCGTCGCCGCCGAGCAGGCGCTGCCCCGGCCCCTCTTTGAGGAGCTGACCCCCACCTATCCCACCCGCCGCATCAACCTGGAGAACCGCGACGGCGAGCCGCTGAACGACATGCGCCTGGTGGATCTGATCGCGCCGCTGGGCTTCGGGCAGCGGGGACTGCTGCTCTGCCCGCCGGATACCGGCAAGACCGAGCTGATGCGGGACTTCGCCAATGTGATCTGCGCCAACCATCCCGACGTCACGGTGATGGCCCTGCTCATCGACGAGAACCCCGAGGATGTGACCTGCTTCCGGGATCAGGTGAAGTGTCAGGTGCTGGCCTCCACCTTCGACCAGCCGCCGGAGAATCACCTGCGCCTGGCGGACATGGTGCAGGAGCGGGCGCAGCGTCTGGTGGAGCAGGGCAAGGACGTGGTGCTGCTGGTGGACAGCCTGACCCGGCTGGTCAAGGCCTACACCACCACCGCCGCCCAGCAGGGCCGCGGCATGCCCGGCATGGTGAATCCCACCAGCCTCTTCCGGGCCAAGAAGCTCTTCGGCGCGGCCCGGTGCCTGAAGGAGGGCGGCAGTCTCACCGTCATCGGCGCGATGAACATCGAGACCGGCAACAAGGTGGACGACACCATCATCGAGGAATTCAAGGGCACGGCCAACATGGAGCTGTGGCTGGATGCTTCCGTGGCCCGGGCGGGCGTCAGCCCCGCGCTGAACCTGCAGCTTTCCGGCACCAAGCGGGCCGAGATGCTCCTGACCGCCCCCCAGCTGGAGGGCCTGAAGCTGATCCGCTCCATCATGACCTCCGCCCGCTCGGTGACGGCCATCCCCCAGCTGCTGTCCATGATGGAAAAGGCCGCCACCAACGACGAGCTCCTGGTGAAGATCAAGGACTGGGTGGAGCTGATGAACAAGGGCCGCTGACCCGCCGGATCACCCTCTCCACAGGACGCGTCAGGAAAATTTCCCACGCAAGAAAAAAGTCCTTGCATTCCCACCCCGGTTATGGTACAATAGCCCATGCGGCGATACGCCGATCATTGCATACGCGAAAGAGGTGAAATCGCAATGAAGGAAAAGATCCATCCCAAGTACGGCAAGTGCATCGTTCGCTGCGTGTGCGGTGAGACGTTTGAAACCGGTTCTACCAAGAAGGAGCTGAAGGTGGATATCTGCTCCAAGTGCCACCCCTTCTACACCGGCAAGCAGAAGCTGGTGGATACCGGCGGACGTGTCGATCGCTTCAAGAAGCGCTTCGGCCTGGCCTGATGCAAAGACGACAGAGCGTTCACAGCGCTCTGTTTTCTTTTGCGCTTCTTTTGCCCCCGACGCGCCCTTCCCCGCCCTGCTGCCCGCTTCCCCTCCGGATATTCCCTCCGCAGTTTCACAGCCTTCCGGCAGGGATTCCGTCAGGATGTGGCGAATATTCAAATTTGGCTTATTATACGAAGCCGTCATCCGTCCGTCAACGACAGCGCACATTCTGTGCAGAAATGAGGTACGCAGCTATGTCCAAGAAGGAAAACGCCTGCCCCCGGGTGGATATTGGCGGTCAGGCAGTCATGGAGGGCGTCATGATGAAGGCCCCCGACGCCATCGCCATCGCCGTCCGCAGGCCCGATGGTTCCATCGTTGTCAAGCGCAAGGAATATACGCCCCTGGCCAGGAAGCATCCCTGGATGGGCTGGCCCATCATCCGCGGAATCATCAACATGGGCGTGATGCTGGGCTCCGGCATGTCCACCCTGCAGGAATCCACCGAGATGCTGGGCATCATGGACGAGGAGCCCACCAAATTCGAGAAGTGGCTGGCTGAAAAGCTGGGCAAGGGCATCGACAAGATCGTCATGGGCGTGGCGGTGATTCTGGCGGTGATCCTGTCGGTGGGGCTGTTCATCATGATCCCCGCGGGCGTGGAGAGCGGCCTGATGGCCCTGGGCGTCACCGGCACCCCTGCCACCATCATCGGCGGCATCGTGAAGATCCTGATCCTCATCGGCTATATGATCTTCTGCGGCTTTGTGCCGGACGTGCGGCGCACCTTCCAGTACCACGGCGCGGAGCACAAGACCGTCTACTGCAACGAGAACGGTCTGCCCCTCACCCCCGAGAACGCCGCACAGTTCACCACCCTGCATCCCCGCTGCGGCACGGCCTTCCTGCTGATCGTGTTCATCATCAGCATGCTGCTGTTCCTGGTGGTGGGCCGGGGCATCAGCGTGTATATCTGGCGGTTCCTGCTGCATCTGGCGCTGCTGCCGGTGGTGGCGGGCATCAGCTATGAGGTGCTCAAGGGCCTGGCCCATGCCGATGGCCCCATCGTCCGCGCGCTGCGCTGGCCGGGCCTGCAGATGCAGCGGCTGACCACCCGTCAGCCCGACGAGGGCATGCTGGAGGTGGCCATTGTGTCCATGAACGTGGCGCTCCACGGCCTGCCCGAGAACGCCCCCAAGACCCCCGAGGGCTACACGGTGCTGCACTCCTACAAGGAGAGCGAGCCCGGCTACGCATTCCCGGCGGAGGCGGCGGAGCAGTGACGCCCCGCCAGCTGATCCGCGAAACCGCCGCGCAGTTCCGGCAGGCCGGCATTCCCGACCCGGAGGTGGACAGCGCGGCGCTGCTGAGCCACGTGACGGGCCGCCCGCCGCTGATGCTCCGCCTGGACA
The DNA here is from genome assembly GCA_051886675.1 of Aristaeellaceae bacterium. Lineage (GTDB taxonomy): Bacteria > Bacillota > Clostridia > Christensenellales > Aristaeellaceae > UBA11524. The sequence continues at coordinate 17,531 of JBJEYH010000395.1, read as the reverse complement.
CCGACACCGCCCTGACGGATACGGAGCTGGCGGCCTTCGGGGCGCTGCGGCAGCGGCGGCTCCAGCGGATCCCCCTGCAGTACCTGACCCACGAGCAGCCCTTCCTGGGCCACAGCTTCTACGTGGACGAGCGGGTGCTGATTCCCCGGCCGGAGACGGAGCTGCTGGCGGAGCGGGTCATCGGGGCCCTGCGCGCCATGGACGCGCCCGCCGCGCTGGATCTGTGCTGCGGCAGCGGATGCATCGGCATATCGGCCGCGCTGGCGGTGCCCGGGGCAAGGGTGCACGCGGCGGATCTTTCGCCGGACGCGCTGGCCGTCACCCGCCGCAACGCCGAGGCCCTTGGGGCCAGCGTCACGCTGCATCAGGGCGACCTGTTCGATGCGGTGGCGGGGCTGCGGTTCGACCTGATCGTCAGCAACCCGCCCTACATTCCCGCCGATGAATGCGCCCGCCTGCAGGCCGAGGTGCTGCGGGAGCCCGTGATGGCCCTGGACGGCGGCGCGGACGGGCTGGACTTCTACCGGCGCATCGCCCGGGAAGCCCCTGCGCATCTGACGGCAGGGGGCATGGTTTTCCTGGAGGTGGGCTGGGATCAGGCGGATGCCGTGTGCGCGCTGCTGCGGGAGGCCGGCTTCCGGGAAGCCACGGCCCATGAGGATCTCCAGGGCATCCTCCGGATGGTGGAAGCCCGGCTCTGACGGAGGGGACATGTTCGACAAGTATGAAAGGATCCAGGGCCGCTACGAGGAGCTGTCCGTGGCCATCAGCCAGCCGGAGGTGCTCTCGGACAACGACCGCTATCAGGCCTGTCTCAAGGAGCGGGCAGCCCTGGAGCCTCAGGTGGAAGCCTGGGGCCGGTATCAGGCGCTGCTGCGGCACCTGGCGGAGGCCGAGGAGATGCTCTCCGACCCGGATCTTGCACAGGAGGCGCAAGCCGAGCTGGATGCGCTGCGCCCCCGGAAGGAAGCCCTGGAGCAGGAGCTGCGGATACTCCTGCTGCCCCGGGATCCCCACGAGGACAGCAGCGTCATCATGGAAATCCGCAGCGGCGCGGGAGGCGAGGAGGCCTGCCTGTTCGGCGCGGTGCTTGTGCGCATGTACACCCGCTGGGCGGAGCGGCACGGGTTCCGGGTGGAGCCCATATCCTCCAGCGTGACGGAGCTGGGGGGCATCAAGGAGGCCGTGTTCGCCGTGGCGGGCCGGGGCGTTTATGCCCGGCTGAAGTACGAGTCCGGGGTGCACCGGGTGCAGCGGGTGCCCGTCACCGAATCCAACGGCAAGATCCAGACCTCCACCTGCACCGTGGCTGTGCTGCCCGAAGCGGAGGAGGTCGAGGTGCGCATCGACCCCAGGGACATCCGCGTGGACGTGTACCGCTCCACCGGCCACGGGGGACAGTGCGTCAACACCACCGACAGCGCGGTGCGCATCACCCATCTGCCCACGGGGCTGGTGGTCACCTGCCAGGATCAGAAGAGCCAGCTGAAGAACCGGGACAGGGCCATGCAGGTGCTGCGCGCCCGGCTGCTGGAGCGCCTGCAGGGCGAGAAGGACGCCGCCTACGCCGCCAACCGCCGCGGCCAGGTGGGCACGGGCGATCGCAGCGAGCGCATCCGCAGCTACAATTTCCGCGAGGGCCGGGTCACCGACCACCGCGTGGGCCTGACGCTGTACCGCATTGACGAGATTGTGGACGGCGACCTGGACGAGTTCATCGACGCGCTGCGCCGGGAGGAGCAGGCCCGCCTGCTCATGGCCCAGGAGCCCTGACCGACGAACGAAAGAAGGTTATTCCCCATGAACACGCAGGTGCTTCCTGCAGATGGCGCCTCCCTGGCCCTGGCCTCCCGCCTGCTGGCGGAGGGGCAGCTGGTGGCCTTCCCCACGGAGACGGTCTACGGTCTTGGCGCCAACGCCCTCAATGCCCAGGCAGTGCCGGGCATTTTTGCTGCCAAGGGCCGTCCGGCGGACAATCCGCTGATCGTGCACATCTGGGACAGGCGCCAGCTGGAAGGCCTGTGCCACGTGCCGGACATGGCGCGCCCGCTGATGGACGCCTTCTGGCCCGGCCCGCTGACGCTGATCATGCCCCGCCGTCCCGCCGTCCCCGACGCGGTCACTGCCGGGCTGGATACCGTGGCGGTGCGCATGCCCTCCCATCCCGTGGCGGCCGCGCTGCTCAAGGCCTGCAATCTGCCCATCGCGGCCCCCAGCGCCAACCGCTCCGGCAAGCCCAGCCCCACCACCGCCCAGCACGTCCTGGAGGACATGGACGGCCGCATCCCGCTGATCATCGACGGAGGCAGCAGCGACGTGGGGCTGGAATCCACCGTGGTGGACGTGTGCCACGGCAGGCCCTGCATCCTGCGGCCCGGCGGCGTCACCCGGGACATGCTGGAGGCGGTCATCGGCCCGGTGGATGTGGCGGGCAGCGTGCTGCGGCCCCTGCAGGCGGGCGAGAAGGCTCTGTCCCCCGGCATGCGCTACCGGCACTACTCCCCCGACGGCCAGGTCACCCTGGTGGAGGGCGAGGAGCCGGAGGTGGTGGAGGCCCTGGGCATTCTCTGCCGCCACGCCCGGGAAAACGGCCACACCGCCTGCGTCATGTGCTTCACGGAGCACGTGGCCGCCCTTGCGGACTGCCGGCCCCACGACATCGGCAGCATGCATCATCCCGAGGAGGTGGCGCACCGGCTGTTCGACACCCTGCGCCGCCTGGACGAGGAGCATATGGACGTGATCTTCAGCGAGGTCATGCCCCCCGAGGGCATGGGCCTGGCCGTGATGAACCGCCTGGGCCGCGCCGCCGCCTTCCGCAGCGTGCAGGCCCGGGAGGTCTGCCATCCCGGCTGAAGGGAGGCCGCCATGACCCGCAGTCAATGGGAGCAGTACATTCTGGAAACCTACTCCGCGCAGGCGGATTTCCCCTGGCAGGGGGATCCGGACAGCGAGGTGTTCCGCCATCCGGCCAGCCGGAAGTGGTTCGCGCTGATGATGGTACTCCCCCGCCGCCGCCTGGGTCTGCCGGGGGACGGCACGCTGCTGATCCTCAACCTGAAGGGCGATCCGCTGCTCATCAGCGCGCTGCGGAAGGAGCCGGGCTTTTTCCCCGCCTATCACATGAACCGCGAGCACTGGCTGACCGTCGCCCTGGACGGCAGCGTGGAGGACAGCCGCGTCAAGGCCCTGCTGGACATGAGCTGGCAGGCCACGGCGCCGTCCTCCGGGAAATCCCGGCCGTGAAGGAGGCGTCATCCATGCCGATCATGCTGATTCCGCCCAGCCGTGCCTACGCCGGGCAGGTCATGGCCTACCGGGCGGAAATGCTGGCCAGCGGCGACAGTCTGGACGGCTGCGCCGGGCTGGAGGACGTTCAGTCCTACGAGGAATGGGCGGACTTCGACCGCCGCCTGAAGCGCAAATACGGCGAGGGCTATGTGCCCTCCCGGGTGTATCTGGCGGTGCGGCAGGAGGACGACCATCTGGTGGGCATCATGGATTACCGGCATCCTCTGACGCCCTTCCTGCTGCGCTGGGGCGGGAGCATCGGCTACAGCGTCCGGCCCTCCGAGCGGCGCAGGGGCTACGCGGGGGAAATGCTGCGGCTGCTGCTGCCCATCTGCCGGGCCTGCGGCGAAAGCCGGGTGCTGCTCACCTGCGACAGGGACAACGAGGCCTCCCGGCGCACCATTGTGAAAAACAGCGGCGTGCTGGAAAACGAAATCGCCGATGACGCGGGCCTGGGCAGCAGCGGCGTCATCCAGCGGTACTGGATCACCCTGTGAGGACATCGCGAAAGGCTCCGTACGCGCTTCCTGCGTGCGGAGCCTTTCGGTTGCGCCGCGGGAGGAAGGCGGGACGGGTTGAGTCTCCCCTCCCGCTTTTCGCGAGACGGAAGGCCGCGCGGCTCGCGGCGCAGCCGGTTCGCCCCGCAAGGTACAGCAAAGGGCTCCGTCCGCGCTTCCTGCGTGCGGAGCCTTTCGGTTGCGCCGCGGGAGGAAGGCGGGACGGGTTGAGTCTCCCCTCCCGCTTTTCGCGAGACGGATGACCGTGCGTCCACCCCCGCATCCGCTTCGCCCCGCGGGGCATAGCGAAAGCCTCCGTACGCGCATCATGCATACGGAGGCTTCCTGCTTCGGCCTTGGGCAAGCCGGGCGGATTATTCCTCCCCGCTCGTATCCAGGGTCACGTATTCGTTGAGAATGTAGCCGTGGTAGCCGCCCACGTCGATCTCCGTCCAGCGTTCACCCTGGTTGAAGACCCACAGCGGCGTTCCCGCGATGAAGTCCGTCAGGATGCGGCTGCCGCTCTTGCCGTTCATGCGGATGTTGACGGTGTTCTTGCTGTTCAGCTTGCCCCTGAAGCTGACCCAGCCGGGCTTCGGAGCCTCATCGCCCTCGCTCACGCCGCCCACGGGGTAGAACTTCAGCGCGCTGGTCAGCACGTAGCCCACGGTGTTGTCGTAGGAGATCTTGGTGTAGTTCTTGCCGGAAGCCAGCACCAGCACCACGCGGTTGGTGTCGCACTTGCCCAGCGACGCGCTGCTGCTGGAGGACTTGGCATGCAGGGTGGCCTTGCCCGTGCGGGGCGCGTTGATGATGGCCATCCGCTTGTTCTCGGCCACGCTGCTTTCCCAGCGCAGGTCAGCGGTGTTCACGGTGATTTTCTCCCCGTTCAGCTTGACCACGGAGGTCACCAGCCCCAGCGTCACCACCGTCACGGACTGCTCCTCGCCCTCCTCGTCCACAAGGGTCACGGGCGCCGTCATGATCGTCTGGGTCGTCGAGCCGCCCGACCACGAGCCGGAGCCCGAGCCCGAGCCGCTGGAGCCGGTATCGCCTTCGGACCCCGTGCCGCCCTTGAGCGCCGAGATGATCATCTCCGCGTCCTCGCCCGGGTAGCGCAGGGAAATGCTGCGGCGCAGCAGGGCGTCACTGTGCAGCACGCGGGTGGGCAGGGCATAGGTCTTGCCGTTGGACGCGGTCACGCTCGTGCCGGCATAGGTGGTCGTGCCGGCATCCACATAGCCGTAGGCCCGCGCCCCGCTCCAGTAGGCGATTTCCACCTTGCCCTGGGCGGATTCCCCGGTGAGCAGCACCGGCGCGCCGGCCGATACCGAGCCGATGGCGTTGAACACGTACGTCAGCTCCGTGCCGGATTCCGTTTCGTCACTGCCATCGGCTACCTCCTGAATCAGCAGCTCGTACACCGTGGCGCCGGTTTGCATTTCATACAGGCAGTACAGACTCCATTCCTCCTCCGTCGAAATGGATACTGCATGGCCCGCCGACGGCATCGCGCACACCAGCACCGCCAGCAGGCACAGAATGATTCCTGCACGTTTCATGGACAGCCTCCTTCCAAAGCCATGTATATTTCGATTTTATTACATAATGTTTCATTTGTCAAATGATTCCGTGAATTGTTACAACAAAAAACGTCATCAAATCCTTGGAAAAAAGCTGCGGGAAAGCCTGCAATCCGCTTGACTTTTTCCGGAATATGTCGTACAATAGTCGATGGCATCAATAGCTCCGCTTGCCCCGGTAACTATTGAAGTGAGCGACGGTATGCGACCATCATATCCGCCGCAGCGTCAGAGCAGGGCTCTGATCGTACTCATTCAACCACCATTCTGAGGAGGAATACCTTTGAAGACGTTTATGCCGAAAGCGGCTGACATTACCCGCAAGTGGTATGTTGTCGATGCCGAGGGTCAGGTCTTTGGCCGTGTTGCCAGCCAGGTGGCATCCATCCTGCGCGGCAAGAACAAGCCGATCTACACCCCCAATGTGGACACTGGTGACTATGTCATCATCATCAACGCCGACAAGATCGTCATGACCGGCAAGAAGCTGGATCAGAAGATCTACTATCATCACAGCGGCTACGCTGGCGGCCTGAAGGAGACCAAGTACCGTAAGCTGCTGGCTGAGAAGCCCGAGTTTGCGATCCGCCGTGCCGTGGTCGGCATGCTGCCCAAGGGCCCCCTGGGCCGTCAGATGGCCCGGAAGCTCAAGGTGTACAGCGGCCCCGAGCATGAGCATGCCGCTCAGAATCCCGAGAAGATCGAGCTGTAAGGCGGAAAGGAGTAAAGAATCATGGCTAAGGTTGATTACAGCGCTGTTGGCCGCCGCAAGAAGGCCATTGCCCGCGTCCGTCTGGTTCCCGGCGAAGGCAAGATCGTCATCAACAAGCGCGATATTGATAACTACTTCGGTCTGGAGACCCTGAAGATGACCGTCCGTCAGCCCCTGGTGCTGACCAACACCACCAACTTCGACGTGATGGTGAATGTGTGCGGCGGCGGTCTGGCCGGTCAGGCCGGCGCGATCCGTCACGGCATCTCCCGCGCCCTGTGCAAGGCTGATCCCGAGCTGCGTCCCGCCCTGAAGAAGGCTGGCTTCCTGACCCGCGATCCTCGTATGAAGGAGCGCAAGAAGTACGGCCTGAAGGCTGCCCGTCGTGCGCCTCAGTTCAGCAAGCGCTGAGAACCCGTACAAATCAAGGCTTTCCCACCCATGGCTGCTCTGGCAGTCATGGGTTTTCTTTTGTTTCTGCCCCACCAGCATTTCCGCAGCCCTGTCTCCGCTTGACCGCCGCAGCGCCTCCCCCGCCGGATCGTCACGGAGCATTGCGAACGGCCGCCACATGCCCCGTCACCATCCGGCGCCCCGGGCGCGCATCAGCCGTGCGCCGCGCGGTCTTTTGCGATTTGGGGAATGATTCTTTCCCGAATCACATCCACAAAGCGCAGTATGTCTTCGCCGGGGTGGAGCTGATACAGTATGCCGTAAGGAAGCGCGTAATCCCAGTCGACAGGCAGTGTCACCAGCGACGGATGTACGTCCGCCCAGCATTCCAGCGTCAGCAGGAGGTTCCGGCTTTGCACGCACCGGTTGAAGACCTCCATGTCGTAGAAATGCGGCGTGTCTTCCAGCTTGATCTGAGGATGCTCTTCCAGCGCGTCGCGAATGCGATCGACCGTCGCCGAGTCTCCCCGCTTGACCAGCATCAGCGTCTCGCCGTAAAGATCCCGGATGGTCAGGCGCTTCTTCTTCGCCAGCGGATGCTCTCTGGGCACCGCGATGCACTGCCGGTACGTGCCGATCTGCAGAAAATTGCAGCGATCCAGCCACAGCTGGGAATCGCAGCCGCCAATGAGGAAGTCGAACTTCTCCCCCAGGGCCGATATTTCCGTCAGGATGCCGGTGTGATCATCCTCGAAGGGCACGATGTGCAGGCGATAGTTGGGAAACGCATCATTCACCTGATACCAGATATCCATAAACGGCTTGCAGGGATTCAGAATGGACGTGCCGACGCAGAACGCAGCCTCCGCCTCGCAGGACGCCTGCCGGGCTTCCGCCACGGCCTGTTCGGAATAGTGGATGAGATACTTGGCATGCTTGTAGATCACCTTCCCTGCTTCCGTCAGCCGGATGCCGTGGTTGGTTCTCTCCAGCAGCTTCAGCTCCAGATGCGCTTCCAGGCTGTTGATCTGCTTCATGATGGACGTGGAGGATATGTAGAGCCTTTCCGCCGCCCTGGTAAAGCTACCGCAGTCGGCCACGCAGACGAATGTTTTCAGCTGGCTGTTGTACATGATCAGATCCTCCCGTCCGCTGTATCAACTTATGGTTGATGCCATGGTAGCATATTTGTTCTTCCGTGTCAACGCCGGGGAAAGTACAATCAGAGTGCAGACACCATCACCGCGCGATGAAGGAGGCAGTTATGGCAAAGCTCATTGTATACTTCTCCCGGAGCGGCGAGAATTACGTATCGGGAACGATCCGTCATCTGACCGTGGGCAACACGGAGGTCGCCGCCAGAACGCTGCAGGAGCTGACCGGAGCGGAGCTGTTCCGGCTGGAGCCGCTGGTACGGTACTCGGACCGCTACAACACCTGCATTGCCGAAGCGCAGGACGATCAGAGCCGCGACGCCCGGCCGGAGCTGGCGAAATACCCGGACAGTCTGGACGGGTACGACACCATCTACCTGGGCTATCCCAACTACTGGGGCACCATGCCCATGTGCGTGTTCACCTTTCTGGAGTATTTCGACTGGGCCGGCAAAACGATTCTGCCCTTCTGCACCCACGAGGGCAGCGGCATGGGCCGCAGCGAGACGGATATCCGCCGGCTGTGCCCCGGCGCAGCCATAGGGAATGGTCTGGCGATTCAGGGGGCCGAGGTACAGCGGGCCCGGAGCCGGATGGCCGCCTGGGTCAGGCAGAACGCCTGACGCGCCGAAGGCGGCATTCCCCCGGGGTATCGCTCCGGAAGGCCTGAGCCGGATCGATCATTCGCCCGGCGATGGCCATAACGGTCAGGATGGCAAAAGGAGGTCCAGGATGAACTTTGTTACATTGAACAACGGCGTACAGATGCCCATGATCGGCTATGGTGTATACCAGGTGGCGGCCGCGGAGACCGAGCGGTGCGTCCGGGAGGCGATTGACGTGGGCTATCGGCTCATCGACACGGCGCAGGCCTACGGCAACGAGGAAGGCGTGGGGAACGCGATTGTCCGCTGCGGCGTCCCCCGGGAGGAGCTGTTTCTCACCACCAAGGTGTGGATTTCCAACGCAGGCTACGAGAAGGCCAGAGCGTCCATCGACGAATCCCTGCGGAAGCTGCAGACGGAGTACATTGACCTGCTGCTGATTCACCAGCCCTTCAGCGACTACTACGGCGCCTACCGGGCGATGGAGGAAGCCTGCAGGGCGGGCAAGGTGCGGGCCATCGGGGTATCCAACTTCTATCCCGACCGGCTGATCGACCTGTGCCGGTTCGTGGAGATACCGCCTGCCGTGAATCAGGTGGAGACCCACGTCTTCCAGCAGCAGCGGAAAGCGCATGCCATCATGGAGAAGTACGGCGTGCAGCACGAAAGCTGGGGGCCCTTTGCAGAGGGCCGCAAGGATTTCTTCCACAATCCGGTGCTGAACGGCGTCGGCCAGAAGTACGGCAAGAGCGCTGCCCAGACGGCCCTGCGCTATCTGCTGCAGACGGGCGTGGTGGTGATCCCCAAGACCACCCGCAGGGAGCGGATGATCCAGAATCTGGACGTCCTGGACTTCAGCCTGTCGGCGGAGGATATGGCCGCCATCGGTGCGCTGGACGAGGGGCAGAGCCTTTTCTTCTCCCACTATGACCCGGAAACCGTCGAGTTCCTGACCGGGCTCGTCAGATAAAACGCGCGCGGCGCGCCGGGGAAGCGTTCCCGGAGCGCCGATCGTCAAAGGAGGCATTTCCATGGCAAAGGTAACCGCGGGCAGGGATGAGCTGGGCGTGTTCGCGCCCAAGTTTGCCCAGCTGAATGACGACGTATTGTTCGGCGAGGTCTGGTCGAGGGAGGAGCAGCTGTCCGCCCGGGACCGCAGCATCGTGACGGTCGTGGCGCTGATGAGCAGCGGCATCCTGGACAGCTCCCTGCAGTATCACATCCGCAACGCCGGAAGGCACGGGGTAACGGCGGAGGAAATGAGCGAAATACTGACCCATGCGGCCTTCTACGCCGGATGGCCCAAGGCCTGGGCCGCGCTGCGGATGGCGAAAGAGGTCTACGCCGGAGAGGAACAGGCATGAAGGACAGGCCCTACGTTTTCTGCCACATGATGACCTCCCTGGACGGGAAGATCATGGGCAGGTACATGGAAACCCCGGAGGGCGAAGCCGCGGGGAAGGTCTTTTACGACATCGCGTTCGGGCACAATCCCTTTTATCGTCATCAGGGGTGGCTGTCGGGCCGGGTGACCACGGATGACAATTTCACCTTCTACGGGAAGCCGGCGCTGGATGAAGCCGCGCCCGCCGTACCGGAGGGCGATTTCATCGCGGGGAAGGCCGACATGTACTACGTATCGGTGGATCCCTCGGGCCGGCTGGGCTGGAAGAGCAATACCCTGACCTACGGGGATACCACCGCCCATGTGCTGGAGGTGCTGACCGGCAAGGCCGGCAACGCCTACAAAGCGCTGCTGCGGAAGCTGGGCATCTCCTACATCATCGCCGGGGAGCAGGCGCTGGACTATGACCTGGCGCTGCGCAGGCTGAAGGAGCTGTTCGGCATCCGGACGCTGATGCTGGGCGGCGGCGCGGCACTGAACTGGTCGTTTCTCCAGGCGGGCATGTGCGATGAGATCAGCGTGGTGATGGCCGCCGCGGCCGACGGCTCCCCCACGACCCAGACACTGTTCATGGCCCGGGAGGGGCTGAGCGACAGCGCGCCTGTGGGGTTCGCCCTGCAGGAGGCGCGGGTGATGGATGGCGGCAGCGTATGGCTGCGGTATCTGGTCAGACACAGGGAGGACAGGGCATGAATGAATTCCGCGATATCTTTCCCCGCGGGGGAGAGAATACTGCCTTTGCCCAGTATTTCGTGGGGCAGAGCTACCTGAACATGCTGTCAACGGAGCAGGTGGTCATCGGCAATGTGACGTTCGAGCCGGGCTGCCGCAACAACTGGCACATCCACCACGCCACATCCGGCGGCGGACAGATTCTGCTGTGCACCGCCGGGCGGGGGTACTATCAGGCGTGGGGCGAGGCGCCGCGGGAGCTGCATCCGGGCGATGTGGTGCACATTCCGCCGGAGGTCAAGCACTGGCACGGCGCGGCGCCGGACAGCTGGTTTGCCCATCTGGCGGTGGAGGTTCCCGCGGAAGGCGGCCGCACCGAATGGCTGGAAGCCGTTTCCGCGGAGGAGTACGGCAGGCTCTGACCGGCATATGCACAATCCCGACAGGCAAACCGCCCGGCAGGACGCGCACCAGGCATCGGCCTGCCGGGCGATTGTGCGCCGCGCCCTTGCGGATACCACGCATGGCGCAGCCCCTTCCGCGCCTGCCGAACCCCTGCAGAGCAGCGTATCGGCAGGCAGGCACGCGGCCCGTCGGATCCCCGCGAGGGCGGCAGTTCCCCGGGCGGCGGCTCATCCCCTCGCCCGCCCTGCCCGTCTGCGGAGGCGCGGCCGCTGCGCCCCCCGCCGGACGGGCGTCTTCCCCCGCGCCGGGCTTGCGGCGCGCGTGTTTCCCGCTGCGCGCCCGGGATCATCCGGACCATCCAGCCGCCTCTGACCAGGGGCGGCCTTTTTTCTTCTGCGGCCAATGAGCCCAGCGGCAACACCGGCAGCCATACCCAGCATCGCCGCGCACAGCAGCTGTACCGCCGCCGCGTTCAGCTCGCCGCCAAAGCGCTCGCCCAGCCCGGCGATGCAGGGCGCATAGTACCCCAGGTTCAGCGCATAGGACATCAGCAGACTGCACAGCTGATGCATGGCGATGCCGGTCAGCATGCCGGCCGCGCCGCGGGCAAGCATCCATCGCATCATCCGCACCTCAAAAGCAGATGATGTCCGAAACGCTTCGCTCATGGCCGCCGGAGGGCTGATTGATCAGCTCCCCCTGAAACCACATTTCCGTCGAGCCGCCTCCATCCAGATTGAAGGCCGTCTGCGCGCCGTAGCGGAGGAACAGCTGCTGCAGATCCTGCAGCGAGATTCCCTCCGAATACCCCGGTTGCCTGCCGTCCACCACAATCACGCAGTAGTGCAGCGGCGATATCTGTCCAATCGCGGTCCGGGGCTCCTTGCGCGCGGGGCGTGTGGAGATCACGTCGAAGGCCCTTGGGAAGGCCAGCGCCTCCCCGTTTTCCACAAGCGCCGGGCCGAACTCGTAGGTTTGCCAGACGCCTTCGGCCAGCAGACGATCCGCCAGCGGACTGCAGGGGTTGCTCCTGCGGTCCGTCACCATGCTGAGATTGCCGTCGCTTTCGACGATCAGCATGTGCCTGGTGGTATCCTGCCTGCGCAGAAGCCTGCCGTTGCGGAGAATCACGCCGTAAGAATGCGTTCCGTAATCGTCGCCATTGATGGCAAGCACCGCGTCCGTCCCGGCAACGAGGGTCGTCAGGGGCGCCATGCCGGCGGCCGTCACGGATTTCCACACCGATACGTCCGCCAGCTGCACATCCGCCACATACCAGGTGATGCTGCCCTCCGACATCCGGCTGATCACAACCGATCGGGATTCATCCGCGTAGCTCCAGCCATAGGGCGCATCGATGCAGGGTGCTTCCCAGGCCAGCGCATGCCCGGTGAACAGGGTCGTCAGCATGATGGCCAGCATGATCCGTCTGATTTTCATGGTCATATCCTCCTTGCTTTTCCGTTGGGAACCGCTGTCAGGATATCGCCGCCGGATAAGATGAAGGAAATATCTGCACAGAATCGTTCTTATTGTCGTCTTATCCTTGCGCGGTATCATGGGGCTGATCACGAAAACGGGAGGCGTTGCCATGCGGCTGCTGATTGTGGAGGACGACGACGTACTGCGGGACGTGCTGCAGAAGCGCTTCATCCGCGAGGGCTACGCGGTGGATGCGTGCGCCAATGGCGTGGACGGGCTGGATTACGCGCTTGCCGCACCCTATGACGGGATGCTTCTGGACGTCATGCTGCCGCGGATGGACGGCATATCCCTGCTGATCGCGCTGCGGGCCAGGGGCTGTAGCGCCGGGGTGCTGCTGCTCACGGCGCGGGATGCGATTGAGGATCGCGTCCGCGGGCTGGACGCGGGCGCGGATGATTATCTTGTGAAGCCTTTCGCGCTGGATGAGCTGTCCGCGCGGCTCCGCGCGCTGCTGCGAAAGCATGCCCCGACCCGCGCAACGATTCTGCGCTGCGGCGGGCTTGAGGTCGATACCGTAGCGCATCTTGTCCGGCTGGAGGGAAGGCATGTGGCGCTGACCGCCAGGGAATACGCGCTTCTGGAGTACATGATGCGCAATGCCGGGCAGATCCTGACGGCGAGGCAGATTTTCGACCATGTGTGGAATTACGACGCGGCGCTGGAAACCAACCTTGTGCCTGTCTACATCGGGTATCTGAGGAAGAAGCTGGACCGGGGCTCCGCCGTCCGCTACATCCACACGATACGGGGGCTTGGCTATGTGCTCCGGGAGGAACGGCCATGAAGCGGCTGAAGATCCGCACGCGCATGACGCTGTGGTTCGTCCTGTCCATGGTGCTGATGACAGCCGCCCTGTTTCCCGGGCTGGACGGCATCGTGCAGGCAGAGCTGATGCGGGAGCTGCGGGCCGATCTGTCGCTTGCTGTCGCGCAGCTTGGCGCGCAGGTGGAGCACGAGCAGGGCGATCTGGTGTATGAGGACGAAACCCCCATCGCGTCGAACATTTCCTGCTATGTGATGGAGGACAGCGGCAGCGAGCTGTTTTCGCACGGCGAGGATATCGCGCGCTTTGACAGTCTGCCGATTCGGGCGGGCGAGTTCTCGCAGCTGACGCTGTCGGACGGGGTATGGCTTGTGTTCGACGCCGAGCCGATGGCCGTTCACGGGGATACCATCCGCATCCGGGTGGCGGCCAGCTGTGAGGGTATCCGGGCTGTGCAGCAGGCCATGCAGCGGGTGATGGTCATCCTCTTTCCGCTGATCGCCCTGCTGTCCCTCCTGATCGGCTACCTGATGATGGGGCGGTGTCTTCGCCCCATCCGCACGATGATCGCCGGTGCGAAGCGCATCACCGCCGGTCATTTTCACGAGCGGCTTCCCGCCGCACCGGCGCGGGACGAGCTGGGTGAGCTGACCGAAACGCTGAACGTCATGCTCGGCGAACTGGACGCGGCCTTCCAGCGGGAGCGGCGCTTTACCTCCGACGCCTCCCACGAGCTGCGCACGCCTGTCGCCGTGATTCAGGCCTGCACGGAGGAGCTTTGCGCACATGACGGGCTTGCCGCCGGGGCGGAAAAGCCGCTACGCTGCATCCAAAGCGAGTGCCATCGGATGCATCGTCTGATTGAGCAGATGCTCATGCTGGCGCGCGCGCAGGAGGGACGGCTGCGCCTGACCATCGAGCCCCTGTGCGTGCTGGACGTCCTGGAAAGCGTTCAGGACGCCCTGGCGGACATGGCGGCAGACAGCGATATCCAGCTTGCCGTTCACGCGCCCGCGGAGCTGACGCTGATGGCTGACCAGAGCCTGCTGAGTCAGCTGATGCTCAACCTGACGGAGAACGCGATCAAGTACGGAAGGCCGCACGGGCACGTCGGGCTGTCCGCGCAGGGTACGCCGGAGGGGATACAGCTCTGTGTCCGCGACGACGGCATCGGCATCGCGGACAGGGATCTGCCGCACATCTTCGATCGCTTCTACCGGGCGGACACCGTGCGCGACAGAAGCGGTACCGGCCTGGGGCTTTCCATTGCACAGTGGATTGTGCAGGCCCACGGCGCAGACATGCAGGTCAGCAGCCGGCAGGGTGAGGGCACGGTGTTTACCATCCTTTGGCCTGCCGCGGCGCGGGCATAGGGTGGTGTTTGGGGCACGGCGCATCCCCGCATTTTCCGCATTGCCCGGCTGCGGACGCTTCCCTTTCTGGCGGCGCGCGGCCTGAAGGATGCCCGTCGCGCATCTTTTCTGCAAGCGCAGACCTTTCGGGCATGCCGGAGCCATTCATCGCGGTGGAGCGCTTCGTTTCCGAGGCGTTCCGCTGCCGGCGGGCTGTGAAGGCATCCTACAGGAAGCAGTTTCATACCTGTTCCTTCACGCGGAAGTCCCTGGGCAGCAAGGCCGGGGGCTGCCGCCTTTTTCATGCGCTCCCTGCCGCACAGCCTGCGCGTTTTCTCTCAGGGCATGTCGACGGCATCTGCCAGCGATCCGGAGACAATGCCGGAAATTGTACTTTGCCAAAATATGTGCTATACTTTTGTCATGCAGGAATGACCATAACTGATGCGGCATGCGCACATCATCACGTTCAGCGGCAACCGCTGCACTGATGCAGGGAAAGGAACGAATGACATGATTACCGGCGAACTGAAAAGCAGAATCGACAGTCTGTGGGAGATATTCTGGACGGGCGGCCTGGTCAACCCGCTGGACGTCATTGAGCAGATGACCTACCTCATGTTCATCCGCGATCTGGACGACGCCGACAACATCAAGGCCCGGGAAAGCGCCATGCTGGGTCTGCCGTACCAGAGCATCTTCGCCAAGGAGGTGCAGATCGGCGAGCGCACCATCGACGGCAGCCAGCTGAAGTGGAGCGTATTCCGCGACTTCCCCGCCGGGAAGATGTACGCCACCGTGCAGGAGTGGGTGTTCCCGTTCATCAAGAACCTGCACGGCGACAAGAACAGCGCGTATTCCAGGTATATGGACGACGCCATCTTCAAGGTACCCACACCGCTGATGCTGGACAAGATTGTGAACGCCATGGACGCCATCTATGAGCAGATGGCGCATCTGCAGCAGGCCGACACCCGCGGCGACGTGTACGAATACCTGCTGAGCAAGCTGTCCACCGCCGGTGTGAACGGTCAATTCCGCACGCCGCGGCACATCATCCGCATGATGGTGGACATGATGGCGCCCCGGGCGGATGAGATCATCTGCGAAATCAAGGTGGCGTGTTGAATACAAGCAATATGCGGATAGAAAATTGGTAGCAGAATTGGTAGCAGTTTCGGAAATTGGTAGCAGATGCACGCTGCGCCTTTTTTGTTTTTGGAAACAAAGAAAAGCTCCCGCTTTTGCACGGGAGCTGAAGTGTCAGGCTTGAATTTCCATACCGTTTTTGAACCGAACCATCACTTTGTCCTTGCCGTAGACCGTCATCCGTTCGACAAGGATATGGTAGGTCATCGGGTCGAAGGCCGTAGGCAGCGCCTCCTGCTTCATGAGCGTTCTCAGAAAATCATCAATGGCAGCCAGTCGGGTCTGCTTGTCGGAGATGGTTTCTTTCAGTTCTGCGCAGCGGGCCTTGAGACTTTCGTAGCGGTCGCAAAGGGCATCGTGCCTTGCCCGGTAGGCAGACTGGTCAAGCGCGACCATGGCGTTCTCGCGGATGCTTCGGGCGACCTGTTCGGCGGCGATACTCATCTCTGCTTCAACCTGCGCCAGCTCTGCTTCCAGCGCATCAGTGCTGAACACCGTGCTTCGTATGGCGTCAAAGCTGTCCCTGATCTCGTTGCGCTTCCCGACCAGCTTGTTCAGTGCGGAGAGGAACAGCTGCTTCAGCGTTTCCTCATCAAAATGCGGAGTACCGCAGGGCTGATCGCCATCGTATTTCCTGTTGCATCGCCAGACCACCCGGCGATACTTGTCATTGGAATGCCACACCTTGGAGCCGTACATGCCGCCGCATTCTCCGCAGTAAATGGTGCTGGAGAAAACCCGGACGCCGCTGTGCCGGTTGGGGCCGGGCTTCCGCATCGAAATCTCCCTCTGCACCATATCGAACACATCCTCCGGGATGATGGCTTCATGATCGCCGGTCACATAATACTGCGGCACCTGCCCCTGATTCTTCACCTGCTTTTTCGTGAGGAAGTCCTCTGTAAAGCACTTCTGCAGGAGCGCGTCACCCTTGTACTTTTCATTCTGGAGAATGCTCTGCACCGTCTTGGGGTTCCACCTGTCCTTGCCGCCGGGAGACCGGATGCCGTCAGCCGTCAGGCCTGCCGCAATGGTGTGGGGCGTGGCCCCCTGCAGGAATTCCGCGTAGATGCGCTTGACGATCTCCGCCTGCTCCGGATTGACCACCAGCTCGCCATTCTCCCCACGGTCGTAGCCCAGGAAGCGGCTGAAGGGAACCGAAACCTTGCCGTCCGCCATGCGTTTGCGCTGGCCCCAGGTGCAGTTCTCACTGATGGATCGACTTTCCTCCTGTGCCAGTGAGGACATGATGGTAATGAGCAGCTCGCCCTTGCTGTCGAAGGTCCAGATGTTTTCTTTCTCGAAGTAGCATTCCGTACCATGCTCCTTCAGCTGGCGGATCGTGGTCAGGGAGTCCACCGTGTTGCGGGCAAAGCGGCTGACCGATTTCGTTACGATGAGGTCAATCTTGCCTGCCAGTGCATCGGCCACCATCTGCTTGAAGCCTTCGCGGTGCTTGGTGCTGGTGCCGGTAATGCCTTCATCGGCGTATACATTCACGAACTCCCAGCCGTCATGGTTCCGGATGAAGTTGGTGTAGTAGTCCAGCTGAGCCTCATAGCTGGATTGCTGTTCCTCATGGTCCGTACTGACGCGGGCGTAAGCCGCTACCTTTCGCCTGCGCTGTTCCGTGATGGGGACTGCCGTAAACCTTGTCAGGGTTGGCTGGATGGTGGTTACTCTTTTCGCCAATTTGCTCCGCGCTCCTTCCTAAGCTGCTTCATATGTTCGCTCATCGCCTGCCTGCGTTCCGGGGTGTAGAGGCCTTTGATGGATTCATGAAAGTGCCTGCGCTGCTCTTCCGACCACTTTGTGCCGCTTCGCCGGAGGTCGATGCCGTGCTGAACAGCACGGCCATCGGCAAGGTGGAATTCCAGAACGCCGTCAGCCAGTACGCTGATGTACTCAACCTGCGCGGTGAAGGCCGCTTCATCAAAACCATCGGTACCAAGCACCTCTGCGCAGACCGCACGGAGCCGATCTTCCCGCATGCCTTTTTCGCAGCATTTCTCCGGGCAGCGCCAGTAGCGAATGGACCCATCCTTCAGCTTCTGGTAGGATGTTT
>JBJEYH010000394.1:0-2040 GCA_051886675.1 Aristaeellaceae bacterium | reverse complement strand
GCTCCTCGTCGGTCAGGTCCATGTCACGTTCATCCATTGCATTCACATCCTTGCTTCTCGCATTGCTTATTGCCCGCGGCGCATGGCCTCCAGCGCCCTGAGGGTTTCCTCCGGCAGGCGGGAGGCCAGGGAAGCCTTCGGCGCGCCGTTGCCGGTGCGGTGCTGCTCCAGGCCCCGCTGCCGCAGATGCCGCAGCTCCCGCAGCAGCTCCCGGGACGTCAGGCGGATGGCGCCGCTGGACAGCACCTGGCTCTGCTCCAGGCCGTCGGAGGTGGCTACGCGGACGGCGCGGTACCTGGGCGTCTGGGCCACCAGACGCTCAATGTAGCTGTCGGCGGTTTCGCCGTGGCGGGTGTATACCAGCGTCAGATTGCCGAACTGCTCTTCGGTGCGGGTTTTCCTGTCGGACTGGTAGCCGTCGAAGACCAGCACCACGTCCTCCCCGGAATAGCCGCTGTAATCCTCCAGCAGGCGCATCAGGCGGTCGCGGCTCTCGTCGATGGACCAGCGCTCCTTCTCCGCCTCCCGCCACGCGCCGATGACATTGTAGCCGTCGACAATCAGCAGCGGTTTCATGCCCGGCGGGTGGACAGCACGCGGTACATCATGATGCCCGCGGCCACGGAGGCGTTCAGGCTGTCGATATGCCCCGCCATGGGCAGGGACACCCGCTGGTCGCAGCTTTCCAGGGTCAGACGGCTGATGCCCTCGCCCTCCGCGCCGATTACCAGCGCCACGCCGCCCTTGAAATTCACCTGCTCGTAGTCCTGGCCGTCCATGGTCACCGCGTAGGTCCATACGCCCTGCTTCTTCAGGTCGTCAATGGTGCGGTTCAGGTTGACCACCCGGGCAACCTTCATGTGCTCCACCGCACCGGCGGAGGCCTTCACCGCGGCGGGGGTCAGGCCCACGCTGCGCCGCTCGGGCACAATCACGCCATGGGCGCCGGCGCACTCCGCGCTGCGGATGATCGCGCCCAGGTTATGGGGATCGGTCACGCCGTCCAGCAGGATCAGGAAGGGCTCCTCACCCCGCTCACGGGCGGTCTCCAGCATGGCGTCCACCGTGCTGTACTGATAGGCGGAGGCAAAGGCCAGCATGCCCTGATGATGGGGCGCGATCTCGTCCAGGCGGGACTTGTCCACCTCCTGCACGGGCACGCGGGCTTCACGGGCCATCTGCACGATCTCCCGGGCGGAGCCGGACAATTCGCCCTTCTGCACCAGGAGCTTCTCCAGGTCGCGGCCGCTCTTGAGCGCCTCGCGGATGGGGTTGCGGCCGGCCAGCACGTTTTCCATGCGGTCGATCTGCTCCTCCACGGGGACGGGCACGGCTACGGGCGCGCGATGCTCGAAATCCCGGTAGCTGACCTCCCTGCGGGGCGCGGGCTCCGCGGGACGGCGATCCTCCCGGGGACGGCGGTCGGCGGGACGGGCACTGTCGCGGCGCTCGCCGGCGGGACGATGCTCCCCGTAGGGCCGGCGCTCGCCCTCCTTGCGGCGGTCGCCATAGGGCCGGCGGTCGCCCTCGGGCCTGCGGCTGCCGCGTGCGGTGCGGCCTTCGCCCTCGCCCTCCTCGGCGTTGGGGCCGAAGCGGCGGTTCGCCGGGCGGTAATGGGTGCCCTCGTCATCCCAGGAGCCCTGGTTGGCGTAGTTCTTCTTCCGGGGGTGACGATCGGGTACATCCTTGTAAAATGCCATGATGCTGATTCTCCTTCATTCAATCAATGGTCGCCGAATGCGGCTTGCAGTGCCGCAGGATACGGTTATTCCTTCGCAGCCAGCTTGTCCAGCATGTCCCTGCGGGCCTGGCGGATTTCCGCCGCCCTGCCGCAGGACTTCGCGCCCTCGGGGCATGCGCCCCGCAGACACCCCGGCCCCGCGTCGGCAAACAGCGCGGGCGCCACCTCCATGCACAGGCGGTGCATCTCCGTGGCCAGGGCGCGGATCTCCCACTGGGCCCGGCTGCACATCCTCAGGCTGAAAAAGTGCCGCAGCTCCCGCACGTTCATGGTCATCATCAGCCGGGTCTCGCAGGCGC
>JBJEYH010000393.1:0-2046 GCA_051886675.1 Aristaeellaceae bacterium | reverse complement strand
TCCGCCTGCAGGAAGGACAGCTCGTTGTACTCATCGGCGGTGTACTTCAGCTCGGGGAAGCAGGCCCGCACATACTGGGCAGTGTTCTCGTCCATGGCCACCTTCAGGCCGTCGCCCTCGGTGGGATCCAGGATGATCAGCTTGTCAAACTCGATGGAGGAATACTTCGGGCCAAAGTCGCGCAGGGAGCGATCCCAGTACCAGGCGTCGGCGCTGGTGCCCTCGGGCGGATTGTTCAGGGTGTAGGTGCCGTCGGCATTGGCGGTGGTCACCTCGCCCAGGCCGCCCCAGAAGTTCTGGATGCTCGCCTCGCCCGTGTAGAACTGATCCGCCCAGCGCAGCACAACCTCGGGATACTTGCACGCCGTGGTGATGGACAGCTGGTTGGACTTGATGGAATACAGGCCGTTCACGTCGCCCTGCTGATAGCGCTCGCCGTCGGGGCCGGCAATGGGCTCGATGACCGCGTACTCATCCTTCCAGCGGCGGAAGATGGCGTCGTAGCTCCAGGCGTAGCCGAAGCCCACGCGGGAGACGTTGGGATCGTCGCACTTGGCGTCGCGGATCACCTGATCCTGGGTGAAGATCTCCTGGTCGATCAGCCCGGCGGCGTAGAGCTCATGCGCCCACTTCAGGCCCGCCTTGTACTCCTCGCTGGTGTAGGCGTAGCGCACCGTGCCATCATCGTTTACCAGATAGCGGGTGCCGTACACGTCGGTCATGCCGAAGGGCGACAGGAAGTCCATGCCCAGGCCGATGCCGGTGAAGGGAATCTCATCGTTGGGGTCGCCGTTGCCGTTGGCGTCCTGCTCCTTGAAGGCGGTCAGCACGGTCACCAGCTCATCCACGGTGGTGGGAACCTCCAGGCCCAGGTTCTCCAGCCACTTCATGTTGATGACCGGCACGTTGCAGGCCACGGGCCGCTTGGGCATGCGGGAGGGCAGGGAGTAGATGTGCCCGTCGGCGGAGGTGGAGATGGCCTTCAGGGCGGGCATCTCCTCAAAGGCCGCGCTCAGGTTGGGCATGTACTGCTCAATCAGATCCTCCAGGGGGATGAAGTATTCCACGTTGTTGATGATGTCGGACTCGTTGAAGGTCTGGAAGCCCAGCACCACGTCGGGCAGCACGCTCTGGCCGCCGGCCAGCAGAATGGGCTTCTGATCGCTCCAGTCGTTGGAGGATACGATCTGCCAGTCAACCTTCACGTTGGCTTCGGCCTCCAGGTTCACCAGGAAGGGGTTGCTGGTGAAGGAATCGCCCATATCGCCCCAGCGCATGGTCAGCACGCTGAAGGTCACGGGCTCATCCACGATGGGCATGCCCTCGGCGTGGAAGCCCGCGGGGATCTCCGCCATGGCCGACGCGCAGGTGAGCAGCATGGTCAGCGCAAGCAACAGGGACAGCAACTTTTTCATGGTACTACCTCCTTTTATCTCCTGAACGGCATGGCAGCCGCCCGGTTACGGGGTCAGGGGGCGTGCGGCGGGGGGCTCAGCCCTTCACCGCGCCGATCATCACGCCCTGGTCGAAGTACTTCTGGATGAAGGGATACACGCACATGATCGGCACCGTGGCCACGATGATCATGGCGTAGCGCACCAGGTTGGCCCGGCGCATGGCGATCATGGCGGCCTCGCCCGTGCCCAGGGCGGCGAAGTTCTGGTTCGTGATGAGGATGTTGCGCATGATCAGCTGCAGGGGGTACAGGTTCTCGTCGCGGATGTAGATCAGGGCGTTGAAGTAGGAGTTCCACTGGCCCACCGCCGTCCACAGGGCGATGACGGAGATCACCGCCTTGGACAGCGGCAGCGCCATGGTGAAGAAGAAGCGCAGGTTGCCGCAGCCGTCGATCTGCGCGGCGTCCCACAGATCGGGAGGCAGGCTTGTCTCGAAGAAGGTGCGGGCGACGATGATGTTGTACGCGCTCACCGAGAAGGGCAGCACCAGCACCCAGAAGGTGTTGTACAGCCCGGCCTGCTGCACGGTGAGGAAAATGGGGATCAGGCCGCCGGAGAAGAACATGGTGAACACGTACAGGCCCATCAG
>JBJEYH010000392.1:0-9060 GCA_051886675.1 Aristaeellaceae bacterium | reverse complement strand
ACCAGCAGGAAGGCTGCCAGCAGATAGCCCAGCACGCCCTTGAAGTACGCGCCCGTCTCGCGCTTGAATACCGCGATCATTCCGCTTCACCCTCCTTGTCGTCCGTATTCTGCGCAGCCGGCTCCTGAGGCGCGGCTTCCGCCTGGGTCAGCTCCATGAACACATCCTCCAGGGAGGCCTTGCTGCGGCTCATCTCCAGCAGCGGACAACCCGCCCTGGCGAAGGCGTTGAACACGCTTTCGCGGATGTCCGTCCCGCCGTTGGGCGTAACGGCGGCGTGAACCGTGTTCCCCTCGCCCTGGGAGTAGACGACGTCCGCCACATGCTCCACCTTGTCCAGGATGGCCCGGGCCTCCTCCTCGGTGGCCTTGATCTCCAGCTCCAGCGTGGAGGCCCCCGCCAGCAGCGCGGTCAGGTTTTCCGGCGTATCGCTGGCCACCAGGCGTCCGCGGGAGATGATCATGATGGAATCGCACACCGCCTGCACCTCGCTGAGGATGTGGCTGGACAATACCAGCGTGTGCTCCCGGCCCAGCTCGCGGATCAGCTCGCGGATCTCGATGATCTGCGCGGGATCCAGACCCACCGTGGGCTCGTCCAGGATGATGACCTCCGGATCCCCGATCAGCGCCTGGGCGATGCCCACCCGCTGCCGGTAGCCCTTGGACAGGTTGCGGATCAGCCGGTTCTGCACGTCGGTGATGCGGGTTTTCTCCATCACCCGCTCCAGCTGCTCCTGCCACGCCTTGTGGGGCACGCCCTTGGCCTGCAGCACAAAGCGCAGGTACTCCCGGGGCGTCATGTCCATGTACAGCGGCGGCAGCTCCGGCAGATAGCCGATGAGCTTCTTGGCCTTCATGGGCTCGTCCATGATGTTGTGCCCGTCGATGAGCACCTCGCCCTCGGTGGCGCCAAGGCACCCGGTCATGATGTTCATGGTCGTGCTCTTGCCCGCGCCGTTGGGGCCCAGGAAACCGTAGACCTTGCCCTTGTCAATGGTAAAGGACAAATCCGATACGGCCGTATGACCGCCGTACCGTTTTGTCAGATGCCTGACCTCGATCAACGTTACTCCCTCCTGATGCAGTTTTCAATCGCCCGCCTTGCGACGTATCAAACGATATCAGATATTTTTTAACAGACATTCGATGAAAACTGAAAAATATGTGAACAATGCATGGCGTCCATGCGAAAATGCAGCCCCCCGCGGACAAAAATCCCGGCTGCCCGGGTTTGACCCCGCTAACAGCCGGGAAAAATGATGCTCGCATTGTTTCATATTGCACTTTCGAGCCTGCGGAGGATGCTTATTCCACCTTCATCATCCGGTAGCCCACGCCGATGTGGGTCTGAATGTACTGGGGCGAATCCGGGCCGGGCTCCAGCTTTCTGCGCAGCGTGGCCATGAACACCCGCAGGGACGCCACGTCGTTGTCCCAGCTGCGGCCCCAGATGTTCTGGGTGATGTAGGTGTGGGTCAGCACCTTGCCCACGTTCTGGGACAAAAGGCACAGCAGCTTGTACTCGATGGGCGTCAGATGCAGCTCCTGCTGGTCCAGATACGCGCAGCCCCCGGCGTAGTCCACCTTCAGCTTGCCGTTGACGAACACCGGGCCCGCGGCATGGGCGTCCGCCGACATGTAGGACAGCCGCCGCTGGGTGACCCGCAGCCGGGCCAGCAGCTCCTCCACGGAGAAGGGCTTGGTCAGGTAATCGTCCGCGCCGGCGTCGAGGGCCTCGATCTTGTCCGAATCCTCGCTGCGGGCGCTGATGACGATGATGGGCATGTTGGACCAGGAGCGGATGTTGCCGATCACCTGCACACCGTCCATGTCCGGCAATCCCAGATCCAGCAGCACGATGTCCGGATTGTGGGAGGATGCCTCCAGGATGGCCGCGCCGCCGCTGCCCGCCGTCAGGAAACGGTAATCGTTGGCCTTGAGGGTGGTGGTGATCAGGTTGCGCACGGGCGGATCGTCCTCCACCACGAGAATCAGGGGCTTATTCATGCAGCTCGACCTCCCCGGCAGGAATTGTAAAGGTGAATACCGCGCCATGGGGCTGATTGTCCGCCACGGCGATGGTTCCGCCATGGGCCGCGATGATGGACCTGCACAGCGACAGCCCCAGGCCCAGGCTTCTGCGGCTGTCGGCGACCCGGTTGGCGCCGCTGTAGAACATGTCGAAGACCCGGGACTTCTGCCCGTCGGGAATGCCGGGGCCGTTGTCCGCCACGGATACCTCCACCCACGGGCCCTTCTTTTCCGTGCGGATGTCGATGACCGACCCCGGCGGCGTGTACTTGATGGCGTTGTCCACCAGGTTGATCACCACCTGCACGATGAGCTTGGCGTCCATCCGGCCCAGGATCAGCTCCTGGGCGCTGGCGGTGCGGATGATATGCTCCCGGCTCTTGCGGCTCACATGCTGCAGGGCCTCGGCAATCACCTCGTCCATCAGCTCCACGGACTGGTTCAGACTCACCGCCCCGCCGCCGATCCGGGTCACGGCCAGCAGGTTTTCCACCAGGCTGATCAGCCACATGGCGTCGTCGTAAATGTCGGTGAAGGTCTGCAGGCGGGTGGCGTCGTCCATCTTCCGGTAATTGGAGAGCAGGTTGTCCGCGCTGCCGGAGATGGAGGTCAGGGGCGTGCGCAGGTCGTGGGAGATGGTGCGCAGAAGGTTCGCCCGCAGCTGCTCGTTGCGGGCCAGCAGCGCGGCCTCCTCCTTTTCCCGGGCGTTGCGGATGTTCTCCAGCGCCAGGGCGCATTCCCCCAGGATCGACAGCAGCACGCTGTTCTCGAAGGAATCCAGATGCTCCTCCTGCATGGCGATGCCCACCACGCCGTACACCTGCTGGCTGACGCGGATGGCCAGATACAGGCACCGCGCGCCGGAGAAGGTATCCGTGGTGGCGCCGGCGTGCTTGTTGTTGCGCAGCACCCAGGCCGCCACCGCCTGCTCGCCCTCGCCGGTCAGGTCGGCCTGATCGCTGCCGGAGGTGCGGTAGACCCCCGGGGGCATCAGCTTCTGGCCCTCCGCCTGGTAGATCACCAGATCCCGGTTGAGCAGCTTCATCAGCTGCCCCGCCGTGGCGTTGAACACGGAGGCCTCGTCCCGGGCCTTCTGCAGCAGCTGGTTGGTCTCGAACAGAATCCGCGTGCGGAAGGCCGCGTGGGCGGACTGGCGGGCGTTGTCCTTCAGGCGCGCGGCCAGGGAGCCGGTCAGCAGCGACACCATGAACATGATGCCGAAGGTCACCAGATACGCCGGGTCGCTGAACTGAAAGGTGAAGCGCGGTATGGTGAAGAAAAAGTTGAACACCAGCACGCTGACGGCGGAGGCCAGCAGGCCGCACAGGGGCGAGGTGGCGATCACCGAGATCACCAGCACGCCGAAGATATACACCGCCACGATGTTCGCCTCGGTGAAGCCCAGGGCGTAGAAGGCGTAGCCGATGAGCGTGGCCGCCAGCAGCGTCAGCGCGCTGACGCCCAGATCCCGCGCAGGCATCACCCGGGCCATCCGCCGCCGCTGCTCCCGGTAGCTGCCTCCCGCGCTGGCGTCGGGAATCACGTGAATGTCCAGGCTGGGCGCGGCGGCGATGAGCCGCTCGGTCAGGGTGGGCTTGCCCAGGTAGCTGCGCCGGGTGGCGGTGCTGCGGCCGATGACGATCTTCGACACCCCCGACAGCCGCGCAAACTCCGCGATCTGGAAGGGCACGTCCTCGCCGTAGGTGGTCTCGATCACCGCGCCCAGCTGCTGGGCCAGGCGCATGTTCTCCCGCAGGCGCTGCTTGTCAGCCTCGCTCATGGCGGCGGTGGCGGGCGTTTCCACATACAGCGCGGTGAAGGCCCCCCGGAAGGCCTGGGCCATACGGGCCGCCGTGCGGATGATCTTCGCGTTGGAGGGCGAGGAGGACAGGCACACCAGAATGTGCTCGTCGGTGTGGTACTCGCTGCTGCGGCTCCCGCCGTTGCCGGTCAGCAGGCTGATCCTGTCGGCGCAGCGGCGCAGGGCCAGCTCCCGCAGGGCGGTCAGGGTTTCCAGGGTGAGGATGCGCCGCGTTTCCTCCCGGATTTCCTCGCGGCCGCGCAGCCGCTCCAGCAGCTCCGCCGGCTCCACGTCCACCATTTCCACCTGATCCGCCCGGTCAAACATGGAGTCCGGAATCCGCTCCGGCTCCATCACCCCGGTGATGGCCGCCACCGTGTCGTTCAGGCTCTCGATGTGCTGCACGTTCACCGTGGCGTATACGTCGATGCCCGCGTTCAGCAGCTCCCGCACGTCCTGATACCGCCGGGCATGACGGCTCCCCGGGGCGTTGGTGTGCGCCAGGTTGTCCACCAGCATCAGCCGGGGCTTGCGCCTGAGCGCCGCGTCCAGGTCGAATTCCCGCCGCGTCTCCCCGCCGATGACCACGCGCCGCGCAGGCAGCTGCTCCAGCCCCTCCGCCAGCGCCTCGGTCCGGGGACAGCCGTGGGGCTCGATGCAGCCCGCCACGGCATCCACGCCCCGGCCCCGGGCCTGCTGCGCCGCCTGCAGCATGGCGCAGGTCTTGCCCGTCCCCGGGGCATAGCTGATGAAGATCTTCAGCCGCCCGCGATGGCCCCGGCCCTTCTCCTGCCCGGCCTGCCGCTGCCCGCTCTCCTGCCCCGGCGTCTCCATGCGTCCCTGCCTCCTCCGTGTGTCCCGTGCTCCTGCGCATTATACCACATTGCCGCCCCGGCCGCCACCCGTTTCCCCGGCCAGGGCGCGCTGCAGAAGCTCCGCCGCCATCGTGCCCGACGCCCGCCATACCAGCGTCTGCCGCACGGGCCCGGGCGTCACCGGCTCCACGGACGCGCGTCCGATGCCCGGCCGCACCCCGCGCCGCTTCAGCTGCACCGTGCAGGCCCGGCAGGCGCCGCCCGGCGCAAAGGCCTTTTCCGGCACGAGCGCCATGTCCAGCCGATGCTCCTCCATGGCCCGCAGCAGTTCATGCTCCGTGCCGCACAGCAGCTGAACCTCCGGCTCCTCGCCACCCTCGGCCAGCGCCTCCCACAGGCTCCCCGCCGTCAGCGGATCGCACACGCCGATGCGCAGGCAGTCCCCCTCCGCCCCGGCCCGTCCGCTGCGTTCCTGCCGCATCCCCCGCAGCAGCAGATCCACCCGGTGCATCACCAGCAGCCCGGCTGCGAATACCGCCGCCGCCAGCCCCATTGCCGCCAGGATCTCCATCACAGCCCGCCTCCTCCCGTTCGCTGCCCCGCCCGGTCAGATATGGAAGCATTTCTGCACGGCCCTGTTGCGGCCCAGCACCAGCATGGCCGCCCCCTCGGGCAGCACCGTGTCCGGGGACAGCGACAGCGCCAGCTTCCCGTTCTGCTTCACGCCCAGGATGGTGATGCTGTAGCGCTTGCGGATATCGATCTGCCCGATGCTCCGCCCCGCCCATTCCCGGGGCACCATAATCTCGAAGATCGCGTGATCCTCGTCCAGCTCGATGTAGTCCAGAATGTGATCGGCGCTGTAGCGGATGGCCGTCCACTTGGCCAGCTGCTTCTCGGGATAGACCACCTCGTCGGCGCCGTTGCGCATCAGGAACTTGGCATGCACGTCCCTGGCCGCCCGGGATACCACCATCCGCGCCCCCAGCTCCTTGAGGAGCGAGGTGGTCTCCAGGGACGACTGGAAGTCGTTGCCGATGGCCACAATGCACACGTCGTAATTCTGCACCCCCAGGGAGCGGAGAAAGTCCGCGTTGGTGCTGTCGCCGATCTGGGCGTTGGTCACAAAGGACAGCACCGCCTCCACGCGCTCCTCCACGCAGTCCACCGCCATCACCTGATGCCCCAGCTGGTTGAGGTGGATGGCAATATGCTTCCCAAAGCGGCCCAGACCAATCAGCAGGATGGATTTCATGCCTGCGCACTTCCTTTCATTAACCAACGGTAATTTTCTCGCGGGGAAGGCGGGAGCCGTGGCTCTGCGCGCCCGAGCTGGCGGCGAAGACCAGCGTCAGGCCGCCCACCCGCCCGAAGAACATCAGCAGCATCAGGATGATCCGCGACGCCGTGCCCAGCCCCGGCGTAATGCCCAGCGTCAGCCCCACCGTGCCCACGGCGGAGGCCGTCTCGAACAGGCAGGTCAGCACCGGCAGATCCTCCGCCGCGCTGATGGCCAGCCCTCCCAGGAAGAACAGCGTCAGATACATCAGCAGGATGGTGGCGGCGTTCCGGACCACGCCGTCGTCGATGCGCCGGCCGAACAGCTGCGGGCTGTCCTTGCGCCGGAAGGTGGAGATCGCCGTGGACACCAGCACCGCCACGGTGGTGGTTTTCATGCCGCCGGCAGTGGAGCCCGGCGAGCCGCCGGTCAGCATCAGCGCGATGACGACCGACAGCCCCGTTTCGCTCATGGCGGAGAAATCCACCGTGTTGAAGCCCGCCGTCCGGGGCGTCACGGCCTGGAAGAGGGAGGCCAACAGCCGCTCCATCGGGGGCAGGGCGGTGAACTCCCGCAGGTAGAAGTACGCCGCGGGCAGGATCACCAGCAGGGCCGTGGCGGAGAGGATCACCTTGGTCTGCATGCGGTAGCGCCGCCAGTGCAGGCGGTTGGCCCGCACGTCGTCCCAGGTGAGGAAGCCCACGCCGCCCACCAGAATCATCAGCATCACCACGCCGTTGATCACCGGCTGTGCGCTGTAGCTGGTCAGGGAGCCGTATTCCCCCCGCACACCCATCAGGTCGAAGCCCGCGTTGCAGAAGGCGGATACCGCGTGGAACACCGCCATCCACAGCCCCCTTGCGCCGAAGTCCCGGCAGAACACCGGCGCCATGACCGCCGCGCCGGCCAGCTCAATGACCAGCGTCGTGCGGACAATGAACCCCGTCAGCCGGACAATGCCGCCCACCTTGGGCGCGGCGATGGCCTCCTGCATGGTGCTGCGCTGCATGAGGGATATTTTTCTGCCGGAGATCATGGCGATGCCCGCCGCGGCGGTGATCACGCCCATGCCGCCGATCTGGATGAGCAGCAGGATCACCCCCTGCCCGAAGGCCGACCAGTACGTGGCGGTATCGTGCACCACCAGCCCCGTCACGCACACGGCGGAGACGGCGGTAAACAGCGCGTCCAGCGGCGGGGCGGCCTGGCGGCTCCTGGTGGCGACGGGCAGGGACAGAAGCAGGGTGCCGATCAGGATCATCCCGGAGAAGCCGAGGCTGATGGTCTGAAAGGAGGTCAGCCTGCGCCTGGGATATGCGGGGAGATACGGTACGCTCATGGATGAAAATGCTCCTTTGCCCTCCAAGGTTCCTTTCCATGATCATAGACCCGCCCGGTTAAAGAAGGTAAAAGCGAATGGCCTGCGGCATTAAGGCCGTCTAAAGATGCCTGCAGGCAGGATGTGCGCCCCCGCGGCACGAATGATTGCTATGGACGCTGCTCCATACAAAAAAGAGCACGGCCATGCGCCACGCTGAAGGTTGCCGGGAAAGCGGCTGATGCCACGCCGCGCAGGGAAGCGCTGCGCCTTCGCGGAGGCGGACAGGCCCGCTTTTCCCGGGGAAAGGGCGCGGGGCATGCAAAAAACGAAAGCAGCACGGCCATGCGCCGCGCTGAAGGTTGCCGGGAAAGCGGCTGATGCCGCGCCGCGCAGGGAGGCGCCGCGCCTTCGCGGAGGCGGACAGGCCCGCTTTTCCCGGGGAAAGGGCGCGGGGCATGCAAAAAACGAAAGCAGCACGGCCATGCGCCGCGCTGAAGGTTGCCGGGAAAGCGGCTGATGCCGCGCCGCGCAGGGAGGCGCCGCGCCTTCGCGGAGGCGGACAGGCCCGCTTTTCCCGGGGAAAGGGCGCGGGGCATGAAAAAAACGGTTCCGGCATCAGCCGAAACCGTTCCGCGCCGCCGGGAAGCCCGGTGGTCGCCCATACGCCGCGCCGTATCCGAAGCGGCAGCGCAGGAAAGAAGCCGTCCCTTACCCGATGGTCAGGGATTCGCCGGCGGGCAGCGTGTACAGCTTGCCCTCGCACTCGAACCACAGCGCCGTGGCGGTGGGATTGTGCAGCGTCCGGCCGTCGGCGCTGGTGCGCAGCTGCCGCCAGGCCTCCATGTAGCCGAAGATCTCCCCGTTGGTGGCGTACCAGATCTCCGGATGGTTCGCCATCTTGCCGCAGAAGCGGATGATCACATCCCAGTTGTGCTTGTCCTCGAACTCATAGCTGTGGCCCCACAGGTAGAACAGCTTGCTGCCGAAGGTGGTTTTTTCCGACAGGAAGCGGTCCGCCAGGGACATGAGCAGCGGATCGTCATGATGGCAGGTGGCGGGCAGGCGCAGCCAGTCCTGGGGGATATCGAAGCGATGGGTGGAAATCACCGTGCGGGCGTACAGCACGCCGCAGCAGCGCAGGGCCTCCACCGCTTTGTCGTTGTAGGTGCCGAAGGGATACGCCATGCCCCGGATGATCCCGCCGAAGTCCCGCTCCAGATTCTTCCTGTCCTCCATGATCTCCGTGACCATGGCATGCTGCGGGAGCTCCGGCAGCGAGGCGTGGGTCAGGCAGTGCACCGCCACCTCGTGGCCGCTGCCGCCGTAAAGCGCCATGCAGGCCTTCCGGGTCATCCGCCGGTGCACCTGCCCCGCGGGCCACTTGTGTCCCTCCGGCGCGTACAGGCCGGAGTTCAGGTTGAAGGTACCCTTCATGCCATGCTCGTCCAGGATGCGGATCAGCTCCGCGTCCTGCTCCACGCCGTCGTCATAGCTGAAGGTCAGGGCCTTGCCCAGGCCGCCGGGAAATCGCATGGTCAGCATCATTGGTCGTCGCTCCCTTCATGACTGTCCGCCGCAGGTGTGCCCGCCGCAGGTATGCCCGCCGCAGGCGTG
The DNA here is from genome assembly GCA_051886675.1 of Aristaeellaceae bacterium. Taxonomy (GTDB): domain Bacteria; phylum Bacillota; class Clostridia; order Christensenellales; family Aristaeellaceae; genus UBA11524. The sequence goes on along the minus strand of JBJEYH010000392.1, from coordinate 197 downwards.
GTCGCCGTGTTCCTCATCGTGATGGGTGCAGCGGGCGTTGGGGTCGTAGGTCAGGCTGTTGTCCAGCCAGGCCTGAACCGCCGCATCCGCATCGCCCTGAACGCCGCCGTACACCAGAATGCCCGCCTGGGCCAGCGCCAGCCGCGCGCCGCCGCCGATGCCCCCGCAGATCACCGCGCCCACGCCCTTCTCCCGCA
>JBJEYH010000391.1:0-2051 GCA_051886675.1 Aristaeellaceae bacterium | reverse complement strand
TTCGCGGCAATGGCGTGCTCGCGGCCGCCGCCGCCCACAATCAGTACCTTCATTGTCAATTCTCCTTCATCACGGGGCCTTGCCCCTCAAGCATCCCATTCGTGATAACAACCCGCCGGATCCCCTGCCCCGGCACCGCGTCGCGCCGCGCCCTCCGCGCGGCGTGACCCCCGCATCGGAGGAACCCAGCCGCGGCCCGCCCGAATGGGAGTCCAGAGGGGTGATACCCCTCTGGCAGGGTCCAGGGGCAGCGCCCCTGGTTAATGGTGGAACAGGCGCATGCCCGTGAAGGCCATCACCATGCCGTACAGGTTGCAGACCTCGATCACGTTGTCGTCGCGGATGGAGCCGCCGGGCTGCGCCACGTAGCTCACGCCGGAGCGGTGCGCCCGCTCGATGTTGTCCCCGAAGGGGAAGAACGCGTCGCTGCCCAGGGCCACGCCGGTCTGCTGATCCAGCCAGGCGCGCTTCTCCTCGCGGGTGAGGGCCACGGGCTTCTCCCTGAAGAACCGCTGCCAGCGGCCTTCCGCCAGCACCTCGTCCGGATCATCGGAGATGAACACGTCGATGGTGTTGTCCCGGTCGGGGCGGGCGATCCTGTCCACAAAGGGCAGCGATAGCACCCGCGGATGCTGCCGCAGCAGCCAGTTGTCAGCCTTCTGGCCCGCCAGGCGCGTGCAGTGGATGCGGCTCTGCTGGCCCGCGCCGATGCCGATGGCCTGCCCGCCCTTGGCGTAGCAGACGGAGTTGGACTGCGTGTACTTCAGCGTGATCAGGGCGATGACCAGGTCGCGCTTGGCCTCCTCGGGCAGCTCCCTGTTCTCGGTGACGATGTTGGTCAGCAGCTCGTTGTCGATGACGAACTCATTGCGCCCCTGCTCGAAGGTCACGCCGAACACCTGCTTGCGCTCCACTGGCGCGGGGCGGTAGGCGGGGTCGATCTCAACAATGTTGTAGTTGCCCTTCTTCTTGGCCTTGAGGATGGCCATGGCTTCCCCGGAATAGCCGGGGGCGATGATGCCGTCGGACACCTCGGGCTTGATGAGCCGGGCGGTGGACGCGTCGCACTCGTCGCTCAGGGCGATCCAGTCGCCGAAGGAGGACATGCGGTCAGCGCCCCGGGCCCGGGCGTAGGCGCAGGCCAGCGGGGACAGCGCCTGATCCCCCACGAAGTAAATCTGCCGGAGGGTATCGTCCAGCGGCACGCCCACCGCCGCGCCCGCGGGACTCACATGCTTGAAGGAGGCCGCCGCCGGCAGACCCGTGGCGCGCTTCAGCTCGCGGACCAGCTGCCAGCCGTTGAGCGCGTCCAGGAAGTTGATGTAGCCGGGCTTGCCGTTGAGCACGGTGATGGGCAGCTCGCCCTGCTCCATGAAGATGCGGGACGGCTTCTGGTTCGGGTTGCAGCCATACTTGAGTTCCAGTTCCGTTGCCATGGGGATCCTCCTTGTGTGTCGTGTCCGGGGACGCCGGGCTGCCGCCCGGACCTGCTTGGGGCGCCGCCCCAAACCCCGCAAGGGGCATCGCCCCTTGACCCGTTTTCGCTGGCGCGGCCTCCTGGGGTCAGCTGTTTTTGTTGACGATGCGGGTTTGCGTGGCGCCCGTGTTCACGTTGATGGTGCGCACGAAAAGGCTCACCTTGTTGTCGGCATTCAGGCTGTCCCACACGCCGCGGGTGATCCCGTCGATGTCCCCCGCGATGCTCACCCGCTCCGGCTCGCCCTCGAAGGAGGGTATGGGATTGCCGTTGCAGCGGTAGGTGTGGATGAAGTGCCCCACCCCCGCCTTGGGCTGGCTGTAGTCGAAGAAGAACCGCTGCACGCTGCTCTCGTCGCCGTTGTCGCTCCGGAGGATCGACAGCCGGTAGGCCGCCCTGCCCCCGCCCGCCTCCATCAGGCCGGAAATCCGGGGGGTGAAGTTGGGCGCGTCATCCTCGAAGGTGCGGGTGCGCAGCGCGTCCTCGAAGGTGCGGCCCTCCGCCATGAAGTCATAGACCGTATCGGTCTGGTCGCCGTTGGTGACGATGGTCCGGCCGTCGGGCAGCACCCGCA
>JBJEYH010000390.1:0-2057 GCA_051886675.1 Aristaeellaceae bacterium | reverse complement strand
GGCTCTGCACGGAGAAGCTGGCCAGGCGGTGACGGGTCAGCTGGGCCAGCAGCACCCGGCTCACCCCCTCCACGCCGAAGGTGAAGGACGCGTGCTCCAGCACGGAATCGTGGCCCATGCCCATGATCTTCTGGACAAAGTCCGACTGATCCCTGGCGCTGACGCGCTGGGTCAGATCGTCGATGGTGGCCCGGGAGTAGCACAGACGCGCCCCCAGGGCAACGGTTTCCTCCGGGGACAGGGTGTGGCGGATCAGCGCCACATGAAGCGTTACTTCGGGCATGGTTCATCCTCCGTCTGGCTGGCGGCGAACAGCTGGCTGATTCTGTCCTCCTGGCCGGTTAGGTACAGGTAGCCCATGAGGGCTTCCAGGGCGGTGGCGGCCTGGTAGTCCGCCTGCTCCTGATGCCGGGGGGCGGCATGGTGCGGATGGGCGTTGCGGCCCCGGCGGACGATTTCCGCCTCGGCCTCGCTCAGCAGGCCGGCGATGCGCTGCAGCGCCTCGGCCTGGGCGCGGGCGTTGACGCTGGACACGGCCGCCTTGTGCATGTGGCGCACGTTGTAGCCCAGGGCAATCAGCCTGCTTCCAACCATCAGCTCCCACACGGAATCGCCCAGATAGGCCAGCTTCAGCGGATTGAGCAGCTTGGCCTCGGCTTCCGTCATGGGCGGCGCTTGACGCAGGCTCACTTGCTTCCCTCCCTTGTGTGCATACGCATCGAATTATATCATATCGATGCCTTTTTGGATACCCCTATCTTCCCCCAAATGCGGAAAAAATCCGCCGGCGCATGAAAAAAGCGGGCATCCTGCGATACCCGCTCGCGTACACCATTAGGGACTCGAACCCTAGACACCCTGATTAAGAGTCAGGTGCTCTACCAACTGAGCTAATGGTGCTTATGAACCCTGCATCCTTGCAGATGCAGGGATTGTGGTACACCATTAGGGACTCGAACCCTAGACACCCTGATTAAGAGTCAGGTGCTCTACCAACTGAGCTAATGGTGCATGTTTTCCGCATCTCGCGGTCAACGGTGATTATTATACACCGATCCGGGAAAATGTCAAGGGGTTTGCGAAAATAATTTTGCAAAAAAATCCTCCGGCCCCATACGGGAAACCGGAGGATGTTCCGTCCCGGCCGATCAGTCCTGGACAGGAGCGCCGACGGGGCAGGTGGCAGCGCAGGCGCCGCACTCGATGCAGACGTCGGGATTGATTTCATACTTGCCATCACCCTCGGCAATGGCCTCCACGGGGCACTCCGCAGCGCAGGCGCCGCAGCTGATGCAATCCTCGGTAATCTTGTATGCCATAGCGGTTTCACCTCCTTGAAACACACTTGCTTGCGTGTCCGTGCCTGTATGATACCACGCAATGCGCGGAAAAGCAAGTCCCTCCCGCCGGAAATCCCTTCAAGGGCGGGAATCAGATGGTATCGTCCTCCGCGTCGTCCAGAGGCACGATGCCTGCGAAGGCCTCGCTGTCATCGCGCTCGGCGGGGGCGGCAGGCTTCTCTTCGGCCGCGGGCGGAGCGATCTGCTCGTCCGCCTCGTCGCCCTGGGCGGCGCGCAGAGCACGCTCCACGGCCATCTTCCAGGGACTGGCGTTGTCGGCGGCGGGCTGCGCCGGACGGTTCTGCTGCTGCCGGCGGGGCGCGTTCTCGCCCTTGCCGGTGCGGCGCTCAGGCTTGCCTTCGCCCTCCTCGCGGGGCTTGCGGTCGGGATTCTCCCGCTGAACGGGCTTGCCCAGCCTGTCGCTGTCCCCGCGGGCGGGCTTTTCCCGGCGCTCACGGGGTTGGCGGGGCTGATCGCCGCCGCGCTGCCGCTGGGGCCTGGGCTGACGGGGCTGCTGCGGGGCGGGCTGCGCAGGCGCTTCCGCCGGGGCCTCCGCCTCGGGCGGAAGCTCGGGGGCTTCCTCGGGCGCAGGGACTTCGGCGGGGACTGGCTCCTCCCTGGCGGGAGCGGGCTGGCCCGGACGCTGCACGTCCGCCACGGGATAATCCTTCAGCTCGCTGGAGTCGCCCTTCTGGATCCTGACGCGCACGGTTTCCT
>JBJEYH010000389.1:0-2063 GCA_051886675.1 Aristaeellaceae bacterium | reverse complement strand
TACAATTTATCGGTAAGCCGCTCGGGAGAGGTCTGCCCAATGTGCGTGAGCACAACCTCGGATCCCGGCGAGTATTTAGAGGAGGTGCTTTTGCATGTACGCTATCATCAGCGCCGGCAACAAGCAGTACCGCGTGTCTCAGGGTGAGACCATCTACATCGACAAGGTGAATCTGGAAGACGGCGCCGCCATCAGCTTCGACGCTCTGCTGGTGGAGAACGAGGGCGAAGTCAAGGTCGGCAACCCCGTGGTCGAGGGCGCCAAGGTCGAGGGCAAGGTCATTGCTCAGGTCAAGGGCGAAAAGATCCGGATCTACAAGTACAAGTCCAAGAAGAACTACCATCGCCGGGCCGGCCATCGTCAGCCCTACACCAAGGTGGAAATCACCGCCATCAACGCCTGATGACGCGCGCGGTGCTCCTGTGTGACAGCCTCGGCCGCTTCACCGGCTTCCGCGTGAAGGGACACGCCGGCTACGCCGAGGAGGGCAGCGACATCGTCTGCAGCGCGATCTCCATCCTGACCACCACCTGCGTCAACGCCCTGGAAAGCGTGGCGGGGGTGCAGGCGGAGGTTCGCGGCGGGGAGGACGGCTTCCTGGAGGCAAGGCTGCCCGAGGGACTGACCGACGCCCGGATGCACGACGCGCAGGTGCTCATGGGGGCGCTCCACCAGGGGCTGTCTGATCTGGCAGACGGTTACCCGAAGTATATCCGGCTTTCCGTCCGCAAGGAATGAGAAGGCCCTCTCGTGTGACAATCTGAAATTCGGAGGGAAATAGCAATGATGAAGCTCAATCTGCAGCTGTTCGCTCATAAGAAAGGTATGGGTTCCACCCGTAACGGCCGCGACAGCGAATCCAAGCGCCTTGGCCCGAAGCGTGCCGACGGCCAGTTCTCCCTGGCGGGCAACATCCTGGTCCGTCAGCGCGGCACCAAGATCCATCCCGGCCTGAACGTGGGCAAGGGCAAGGACGACACCCTGTTCGCGCTGGTGGACGGCGTGGTCCGTTTCGAGCGCCTGGGCCGCGACAAGAAGCAGGTTTCCGTGTATCCCGTGGAGACCAACGCTGCCGCCCAGTAATCCACCCGTTTCTTTCGCCTGTCCGCAGCGTCTCTGCTGGGGCAGGCGTTTTTTGCTGCGCACACGATACCAATGATGAAGGAAGTGCTGGACAATGGTCGGTACGCTGATCAACACCGTGGCCATCCTGGTGGGCACGGCGCTGGGACTGCTCCTGCGCAGGGGCATCCCGGAGCGCCTGCGGGACACGGTGGTGCAGGGACAGGGGCTGTGCGTGATTCTTATTGGCCTGAGCGGCGCGCTGAAAACCGCCGACACCCTGTGCATGATCATCTGCATGGTGGCCGGGGCGCTCATCGGCGCGGCCATCAATATCGAAAAGCGTCTGGATGACCTGGGCGCGTTCCTGGAGCGGAAGGTCACCCGGGGTCAGGGCGAAAAGGGCAGCGTGGCCAAAGGGTTCGTCAGCGCATCGCTGCTGTTCTGCGTGGGCGCGATGGCCATCGTGGGCGCCATGGACAGCGGCCTGCGCGGCGATCACAGCACGCTGATCGCCAAGTCCGCGCTGGACGGCATCAGCGCGATCTTCTTCGCCAGCTCCCTGGGCATCGGCGTGGGGCTGTCGGCCTTCGCGGTGCTGATCTATCAGGGCGCCATCGCCCTGCTGGCCATGTGGATCGAGCCCCTGCTGACCGAGGCGGTCATCACCGAAATGAGCGCCGTGGGCGGGCTGCTGATCATGGGCATCGGCCTGAACATGATCTATGACAAGCATATCCCCGTGGGCAACCTGCTGCCGGCGATCTTCCTGCCCATGCTGTACATTCCCCTGACAGGCCTGTTCTGAGCACAAGCGAACGGAGGCGCAGTTAACGATGCTATTTTCCCGGGAGGATCTGAAGCGGCTGCTGATCCCGCTGCTGCTGGAGCAGCTGCTGGCGGTGCTCATCGGCATGATGGATACGGTGATGGTGTCCTCCTGCGGGGAGGCGGCGGTCAGCGGCGTGTCCCTGGTGGATTCCATCAACGTGCTGCTGATC
>JBJEYH010000388.1:0-37788 GCA_051886675.1 Aristaeellaceae bacterium | reverse complement strand
CTTGCGCCCATGGACACGGGCGAAGCGGACATGACCCGGGCCATCCGCGTGAAGTGATCGACCGGGAGGGCGCGTTCAAGCCGCGCTCTCCCCTTTCCCTGCAAAAACCCGGCGCGACGGGCCTTTCAGCCTGATCACGCCGGGTTCCTTGTTTTGCTGATGAATGCTTACTCCGCCAGCAGCGTCAGCTCCGCCGAGGTGGTGTCCGCGCTGTTCAGGCCCAGCATGATGTCGAAGGCGCCAGGCTCCGCGGCAAACGCGCCGGAGGCGGTGTGGAACTTCAGCATCTCCTCCGTCACGTTGAAGACGACCTCCGTCTCCTCGCCGGGGGCAAGAGTCACCTTGCGGAAGGCCTTCAGTTCCTTCACCGGGCGCACGCAGGAGGCGAAGCGGTCGTGGATGTAGAGCTGCACGGTTTCCTCGCCGGGACGGTCGCCGGTATTGCGCAGGGTGGCCCGGGCCTGCACGGTTCCGCCGGGGCGCAGGGTGTCCGCGGACAGCGTGACCTGCCCCAGCGCGAAGGTCGTGTAGGTCAGGCCGAAGCCGAAGGGATAGGCCGGGGCGTTCAGGGTGTCGCGGTAGGCACTGACGAACATGCTGTTCTCCAGCGTGTCGGGCGTCCTGGGCCTGCCGGTGCTGAAGGCGTTGTAGTACAGGGGGCACTGTCCCACCGTCCGGGGGAAGGAAATGGCCAGCCTGGCCGTGGGCGCGGTCTCGCCGTAGAGCAGGTTGGCGATGGCGCTGCCGCCCTCCGTGCCGGGCTGCCAGGCGTACAGAATTGCATCGGCCTCCTGCTCCACCTCCGACAGCACCTGGGGCCGGCCGCCGAACACCACCAGCACCAGCTTCCTGCCCAGTGCGCTGAGGGCGTGGATCAATTTGCGCTGCACCATCGGCAGGGCGATGTCCGCCCGGGACGCGCCCTCGCCGGAATCCCCGCCCGCTTCGCCCACGCAGGCCACGATGACCTCCGCATCCTTCGCGGCCTCCACCGCCTGGGGGATCAGGCTTTCGTCCGTGGCCAGCAGCGCCGGATCGCAGCCCGCCGCCACGGGCACGCTGCGGCCCAGCAGCCCTTCGACGCCTTCCCGCACTGAGACCGCTTCCTCCCCGCGGCCCACGCAGGCCCAGTTGCCGATCAGGTTCCTTTCATCCGCAAAGGGGCCCACCAGCGCCACGGGCGTGTCCTTGGCCAGGGGCAGCGCGCCGTCGTTCTTCAGCAGCACGCAGGTCTTCTCCGCCGCCGTCCTCGCCAGCGCGCGATGCTCCGCCGTGGGCTGCCGCCTGGCCTTGTCCTCGTCAATGCCCGTCAGCGGATCGTCAAACAGGCCCAGCTGATTCTTCAGCCGCAGCACCCGCATCACCATCCGGTCGACGGTCTCCTCCTTCACCCGGCCCTCGCTCACCAGCTCCTCCAGGTGATGGACGTAGCAGGTGGAGACCATCTCGATGTCCACCTCGTTGTTCAGGGCGATTTCGGCGCAGTCCTTCTCCGTGGGGACGTAGCTGTGGGCGATCATCTCCAGCACCGCGTTGTAGTCGCTGATGACCACGCCGTCAAAGCCCCATTCCTCCCGCAGAAGGTCGACCAGCAGCTCCCGGTGGCCGTTGACCGGAATGCCGTTCAGCGCGTTGAAGGAGGTCATGACCATCTCCGGCTTTTCCGCCATGCAGGCCTCGTAGCCCCGGAGATAGTACTCCCGCAGGGTATGCTCGCTCACGTCAGTGGTGTTGTAGTCCCGTCCGCCCTCCGCCGCGCCATAGGCCGCGAAGTGCTTCACGCAGCAGGCGATGCCGCCCCGGTGAAAGCCCCGCACGCAGGCCTTGTTCATCTCGCCGCTCAGATAGGGATCCTCGCCGGAGGATTCCATCACCCGGCCCCAGCGGGCGTCCCGCACCAGATCCGCCATGGGCGCGAAGGTCACATGCACGCCGTTGGCCCGTGCTTCATCCGCAGCCATCACCGCGCAGTCCTCCACCAGGTCCGGGTCGAAGGAGCAGGCCATGGCCAGGTTCACCGGGTAAATGGTGCGGTAGCCGTGGATCACGTCCTGCATCAGCAGGAGGGGCAGGTCGCTGTGGGCGTTATGGGCGCGGTGGGCGGACAGCGCCGCCTGCGCGCCGGTGAAGTTCAGCGCCGAGCCCACGCCGTCCACGTCCGCCTGGGTCAGTCCCTCGCTGCCGGTGCTGCCGGTCACCGCCGCGTCCCGGTCGGCGCTGACGGTGGACACCGTCACCTGCGCCAGCTGCAATGCCTTGTCCCTCAGGGTCATCCGGGCCAGTCTTTCCTTCAGCTGCTGCTCGCTGAGCATGATGCCTCTTCCTTTCTTCTTCGGCTTACGCCTTCACATGGAACACCGCGCACTCATAGGGCGCGTAGGTACCGCTTGCCTCCCGGCGGCCCAGGCTGCTCAGGGCGGCCTCGTCGCAGGCAAAGGGCAGATGGATGTCCTGCTCCCGGGCAAAGTTGCACACCACCACCCACCGGTCCCCGTCCAGGGTGCGGGTGTAGATGAAGTGCTCGTCCTCCGGCCCGGACAGGTTCTCAAACGCGCCGTCCAGGAAGGCCGGGGTGTTCGCCCGCAGCTTCAGCAGCGCCTGATAGAACCGGAACACCGACCTGTCCGCAGCCAGATCCTTCTCCAGGTTGATCTCCTGATACCGGCTGTGCAGGGGGATCCAGGGCTGCGCCCCGGAGAAGCCGCCGCCCTCGCCGCCGTTCCAGGCCATGGGATGCCGGGCGTTGTCGCGGCTGCCGAAGCTGATCTTGGCAATGGCCTCCTCCGGGGACATGGTCTGGCAGAACTCCCGGTAGGTGTTGATGCTCTCGATATCGTCGAAACAGTCGATGCTGTCATAGTGGGCGGAGGTCAGGCCGAACTCCTGCCCCTGATAGATGAAGGGCACGCCCTTGAGCAGATAGAACATGGCCGCCAGGCATGTGGCGGATTCGTAGCGCTTTGCCCCGTCGTCCGCGGCCCGGGAAATCAGGGGCGCGTTGTCGTGGTTGTCGGAGAAGAGGCTGTGGAGCAGATCGTACTGGGCGGTCTTCTCCTGCCAGCGCACCAGCACGTCCCGCACGGTGCGCAGGCTGTCGGGCCTGGGGGTGAACTTGCCGTCCCGGCCGCAGTCCAGATGGTCGAACTGGAACAGCGTGCACAGCTCGCTCCGCTCGGCGGCGCAGTGACGGCGCATTTCGTCAATATCGTCCACCCAGCACTCGCCCACGGTGAACAGCTTCGCCGTCTTCTCCCGGCCGAACAGCGCATGGATGAACTCATGCAGCCGGGGCCCGAAGCAGTTGCGGCCCCCCTCGAAATCCTTGGAGATCTGGTCGATCACGTCCACCCGGAAGCCGTCCACGCCCATGTCCACCCAGAAGTCCACCACGTCCTGCATGGCCCTGACCACGGCGGGATTGTTCCAGTTCAGGTCGGCCTGGCTCACGGCGTAGGAGTGCAGGTAGTACTGCCCGCGCATTTCGTCGAATTCCCAGGCGCTGCCGCGGAAGCAGCTCTCCCAGTCGTTGGGAATCTCGTCGAACCAGTAGTAGAAGTCGCTGTAGGGGTTGTCGCGGCCCTTGCGGGATTCCTGGAACCAGCGGTGGGCGGTGGAGGTATGGTTGGGCACCAGATCCATGATGAGCTTCATGTCCCGGGCGTGCATCTCGGCGATGAGGCGCTTCATATCCTCCATGGTGCCGAACTCGTCCATGATGTCCCGGTAGTCGGAGATGTCGTAGCCGTTGTCATCGTTGGGGCTCTTGTAGCATGGGCAGAGCCAGATGGCGTTCACGCCCAGCTCCCTGAGGTAATCCAGCTTGCCGGTGACGCCCCGCAGATCGCCAATGCCGTCGCCGTTGGTGTCCATGAAGCTGCGGGGGTAGATCTGGTAGATCACCAGGCGCAGACAGTCGCGATACTTCTGATTCAGCATGATGATGTCCTCCTTGTCAAGCCTCAGCGAAGATCTTCCACATCGTTCCAGTCGCGGGCCATCATACGGTCGTACTCCTCATCGGTGATGGTGAGGATGGTGCCGTGCTTGAAGCCGTAGGGGAAGCTGAAGGACGCGTCCGACCGGACGAATGGCCCGCTCTTCAGGCTGGGCGCCACGAAGGGCACATACCCCTGCCCCGCGCCCTTCACGCCGTAGTAGTCGATGAACAGGCACCAGCGGCCGTCGTCCAGGCGGACGGCGGTGGGCGCCTCATACTTGCCTTCCTGCACCACGCTCATGGCCCCGTCGAAGGCCTCCACCCGGGTGAAGGGGCCGGTCACATGATCCGACACCAGCTCGATGACCCGGGCGGGCTTCCTGTCGTTCTTGACGAACAGGTAGTACTTTCCGTCCTCCTCGTACATGGCCGAATCGATGCACCCGCACTTCTCCGGACGGTAGAGCAGCTCGGGCCTGCTGTAATGGACGAAGTCCTTCGTCCGGCTGTAATAGATGCCATGCCGCTTGAATTGCACGCTGCTGTGCGTGGAGGACCAGTGCAGCACATAGTCCTCATGCTCCGGGTCGTAGATGATGTCCGGCGCCCACAGGCAGCCGAAGTTCTCATCCCCCAGGGTGATCAGCTCCTCCTCCGACCAGTGGGTCAGATCGTCCGACCACCAGTGGGCCAGGGCCTTGCTGCCCAGGGTCGCCACCCTGTCCCAGGAATGCTCGTACCTGCCCCGCATCCCGTAGGCCAGGGACAGATCCGTGGCGAAGATATGGATGCGCCCCGTGGCCCTGTCCCGGATGATGGTCATGTCCCGCACGCCATGGTCGCCGTAATAGGCCCACAGCACGGGCTGGCCGCCGTTCAGGGCTTCCCAGTGGAAGCCGTCGCGGCTCAGGCCGAAGTAAACCTGCTCGCCCTCGGGCGAGGTTTTCTCCCGGAAATGCACAAAGAGATAGCAGCTCATGGAGGATTCATCCTTTCGTATGCCATGATGGCGCCTGCAGCACCCTGTGATTCCTGCATGCCGTGGGAATGGATTCGCGCTGCCCTGAACGATTTCCTGCCGCCCTTCCCGCCCCCGGACGCCTGTTTCGCAGATTTTCACAGGGCGGGCGGCTCCTCTCCGGCGGGCGCATGGGCGTGCTCCCAGGCCCGGCGGATGTCCGGCGGCATGTCCTCCGGCGTCATGGCCGTCAGCCGCTCCTCATGGCCGTCCTGCATCGCCTGCCCGTAGTACCAGCACTTGAAGCGGAGCATGTCCAGCACGCGGCTCATCCGCTCCATCTCCTGCTCCACCGCCGCCTTCTGCCTCTGAAACAGCGCCAGCCGCTGGGGATAGGTGTCGCTCCCCTGCGCGCACCACTGCATGAACGCCCGGATATCCCTGATCTCCAGCCCCGACCTTTTCAGGCATTCGATCACCCGCAGGGCCTCCAGCTCCCGCTCGCTGAAGCGGCGGATGCCGTTCGTCCGCTCCAGACCCGGGAACAGCCCCTCCTTGTCATAGTAGCGCAGGGTGGACACTGGCAGCCCCATCATGTCCGCCACCTGCCCGATGGTGTACAGCATTCCGCTCCCTCCCGCAAAAAAATGTTCACGCCCCTCTTGACCTGAAGCTGACTTCAGGTGTTACCATCAGGATAGCAGAACACAACAGCAATGTCAATGCAGGGAAGAGGAGGTTTCTGCCCATGAGCAAGCAAGTACTTGTCATCAGCGCCAGCCTGCGGAGCCGCAGCAATTCCGAGGCCCTGGCGGAGGCGTTCCTGGCCGGAGCCCGGAGCGCCGGCCACACCGCGGAAAAGATCACCCTTGCAGGCAAGGCCCTGGGCTTCTGCCGGGGATGCCTGGCCTGCCAGAAGACCCGGCGCTGCGTCATCCGCGACGACGCGGCGGACATCATCGCCCGGATGCAGCAGGCGGACGTGATCGCCTTCGCCACGCCCATCTACTACTACGAGATGAGCGGGCAGCTGAAAACGCTGCTGGACCGGGCCAATCCGCTCTTCCCCTCGGACTACGCCTTCCGGGAGATCTACCTGCTGACCGCCGCCGCCGAGGACGCTCCCTCCGTGCCGGAAAGGGCCGTCAGCGGGCTGAAGGGCTGGATTGCCTGCTTCGGCAGGGCATCGCTGGCAGGCACGGTGTTCGCCGGCGGCGTGACCGATCCCGGGGCCATCGACGGCCATCCCGCGCTGGCGGAAGCCTTCCGGCTGGGCGCGGCCATCGGATGAAGGAGGAACAGTGCATGACGGATGAACAGCTGACCCTGACGGAGGCCTGGGACAAGGTATTCCCCCGCAGCGAGCGGGTTGACCACCGGAAGATCACCTTCCACAACCGCTACGGCATCACCCTGGCCGCGGATCTGTACGCACCCCGGGACGCGCAGGGCCCCTTCCCGGCGCTGGCGGTATGCGGCCCCTTCGGCGCGGTGAAGGAGCAGTCCTCCGGCCTGTACGCCCAGGCCATGGCGGAGCGGGGCTTCCTGACGATCGCCTTCGACCCCTCCTTCACCGGCGAGAGCGGCGGATATCCCCGCAGCGTGGCCTCCCCGGACATCAACACGGAGGATTTCCTGGCGGCGGTGGATTGCCTGTCCGTGCGGGAGGACGTGGATCCCGGCCGGATCGGCATCATCGGCATCTGCGGCTGGGGCGGCATGGCCCTGAACGCTGCCGCCATCGACACCCGCGTCCGGGCCACCGCGGCCATCACCATGTATGACATGTCCCGCGTGACCGCCAACGGCTACTTCGACGCCGCGGACAGCGAGGAGGCCCGCCATGCCATGCGCGCCGCGCTCTGCGCACAGCGGACGGCGGATTACCGCAGCGGCGTCTACGCCCGGGCGGGCGGCGTTGCGGATCCCCTGCCGGAGGACGCGCCGGACTTCCTCCGGGACTATCACGCCTACTACAAGACCCCCCGGGGCTATCATCCCCGCTCCCTCAACTCCAACCAGGGCTGGAACACGACCTCCTCCCAGTCCTTCCTGAACATGCCCCTCCTGCATTACAGCCCGGAAATCCGCAGCGCGGTGCTGCTGGTGCACGGCGGGAAGGCCCATTCCTGCTACTTCAGCCGCGACGCCTTCCGCCGCCTGACGGGCAGCAACAAGGAACTGCTGCTCATCCCCGGCGCGGTGCACACCGACCTGTACGACCGGATGGACGTGATCCCCTTTGGCCGTCTGGCGGACTTCTTCGGGCGGCATCTGTCCGCCCGGGCGGAAGGGAGCGGCGCATGAGGCGGCTTGTCAGCATCCTGGGGGCGGCGGTGCTTGCGCTTGCATGCATGTCCTGCCACGCCCCCGCTGAGCAGAAAGGAAGCGATGCCATGATTCCCGGCGATACCCCTGCCGCGGGGCTTGCCCTGTCCATCGGCGGCACGACGGTGAATGTGCTCTGGGAGGATAACGAAGCTGTGCGCGCCCTGGCCGACCTGGCTGCGGAAGGCCCCCTGCGGATCGAAGCCTCCCGCTACGGCGGCTTTGAGCAGGTGGGCGATCTGCCCCGGGCCCTCCCCCGGGAGGACGTGCAGCTGAACGCTGCCCCGGGCGACATCATGCTCTATGCCGGCAACGCCATCGTGGTGTTTTTCGGCACAAACACCTGGGCCTATACCCGGCTTGGCCGCATTAAGAGCCTGTCGGAAGAGGAGCTTCGGCTGCTCCTGAACACGGAACACACGCTGCTTGAGCTGTCGCTTTCCCAGGAGTAGGCCCGCGCCTTCCCCGCCGGCAGGCCTGCGAAGCCATGCAAAAGGCCCGGAATCCGAAATGGATTCCGGGCCTTTCCCCGTCACAGTCCCACCGGCACGGCGCGGCCGGAGGTCTTCAGCGCCTCGCGGTTCAGCTGACCGCCGTCCAGCACCATGCGTCCGTTGACGAAGACCTTCTCAATGCCGAAGGGCTTCTCCTGATCCGGCACGGCGGCGCGGATGGCGTCCTCGCTGAACACCGTCAGATCCGCGAAGCACCCCGGCCGGACGTACCCCCGGTCCGGCAGCTGGAAGCGATCCGCCGTGGCGCCCGTCATCCGGCGGATGGTGGCCGTCAGCGTATCCCCCCGGCCCGTCAGGGCGTCCTGCAGGAACTTGGGGAAGCAGTCGTAGATGGCGGGGTTCTGCACGCCGTTTTCCTCCACCCAGGCGTCGGTCATGTACAGGCAATGCTCGTTGCGCTCAAAGTCGCTGATGATCTCCCGGGTGCTGTAGGGGCCCATGTTCACCCTGCCCTTGAAGTCGCTGCGCTCGCAGAGCATCAGGTAGGCCTTCAGGTCGGAGAGATGCTCCATCTGCGCGACGTCGTGCACGCTCTTGCCCTCGTAGCGCTCATACCCCGGGCCGACGTAGGCCACCTGGATGTCCTTGAACCCGAAGCCCAGCAGCAGGCTGGAGGCATGCACCAGCACGCTGAGCTTCAGCCGGTTGATGGGCTTGCGGCGCTCCTCCATGCTCATGGCCTGATACCACGCCGGCAGAATCACCGTGATCACCGATACGCCCAGCGTCTCGTCGTAAATGTCGAACATGGCGTCCACGCCCTGGGCGCGCAACTCGTTCATGATGCTCAGGAACTCCGCCTTGTCCCGGAAGGATCGCCGGCCCACGAAGATCGCGTGGGAATACTGCAGCTTCAGCCGGGTACCCCGGGCGATGTCCACCAGCTCGTCCACCGCGCGCAGCAGGTGCGAACGCCCCAGCAGCTCCGGGTAGGACATGGACACCGCGGAGTTGGCTCGGGGATGCACCGTCAGCGGCCGGTCGTAGCGCAGGCACAGCGCGGCCACCTTCTTCAGCTCCTCCGTGTTCGCGTACAGCCCCGGCTCGTACATCAGCCCCAGGGAGATCCCCGCCGCGCCCTGCTGCAGCGCCTTCTCCAGGATGGCCAGCATGTCGGCCTCCTCCTGCGCCGTCAGGGGACGGCTGGCATTCCCGGCCACCGCAGCCCTGGCCGTGCAGTGCCCCGCCAGAACCGCCATGTTGCAGGGCATATGCCCGTCCACCGCCGAAAAGTAATCCTTCACCGCGCCGTATTTCCCCGTGGTATCCTCAAAGCCGAACAGCCCGCCGCCGAATTTGTCCTGATGGGGGCTGTTGTCCTCGAAGCCCACCGCGGACACGCCGCAGTTGCCCGCCACAAAGGTGGTGATCCCCTGGCGGAGGAAGGGCTCGAAGTACATCAGCGGCTCCCGCCGGATGGCGAACCAGTCGTTGTGGGAGTGGGCGTCAATGAAGCCCGGCGCCACCGACAGCCCCGTCAGATCCACCACCTGTTCTCCCGGCTGCGCCGCAAGGCCCTCGCCCACCTCCAGGATTCTCTCGTCCTTCACGCGGATATCGCCCGCCGCGGGCGCTTTCCCGCTGCCGTCGTAGATGACGGCGTTCTTCAGCAGCATGGTCATCCCTTCCCTCCGCACTTTTCTGCATGAACGATGCAGCATGATGAAGTATTTCGCGCAGAACCCGCCCTTTTCCTGCACGCAAAGGGGCGGAACGCATCGCGCCCCGCCCCCTTGCCGCCCGGGCCTTATTCCACCCGCACGCCGTCCAGGAAGCGCGCCTCCAGCTGCAGCCTGCCGCCGCTGATGCTGAAGCAGCTTTGCAGCGTCCGGTAGGCCGAGGTGGTGTATTGCTCCTCGCTGATCTGCTCCATGATCAGGCACCAGCGCTGCAGCTCGTCCACATACGCCACGCTGAAGCCCGTGGGATAGTCCAGCAGCTGCACCCCGTTGCACCTGTCCAGCAGGAACCCCCTGTAGGCAATATCCACCGGGGTCATTTCGCCCTGCCCGCTGCTGCTCACGAAAAATTCGGGATAGCTCTCCGGCAGGCCGTTGCCGCCCATGACCACGCCGTCCGCGCAGGCGTACAGCGCGCCGTCCTCCCCCGAGAGCAGCGACAGGTTCATGTAGTACTTGTCCCAGCTGTCCCAGCCATCGGCAAAGTTGCCTCTGCTCAGCCCGTTCCCGTCGCAGTAGGTGATCCCCGGACACAGGTACAAAACCGCGTCCCGCGACAGATGCGACGAAACCTCCCCCGCGCTCTGCGGGATAAAGGCGATCAGCCGGTAGTCCCGGTCATTGTACCAGTCGCAGTACACCTGCTCCTCCAGACCGTCGCCGTCCACATCCAGCCGATCCTTCAGGCTGCTCTGATCCCAGGCTGCCTGCTGCAGATCAATCTGCCCGTTGACCGTCTGCTTCCTCTCCTCGAAGAGCAGCGCGGTGCCAACGGTGATGGGATCCTCATAGCCGAAGAGCGTCTTGCCGTCCAGGGCCATCATCCAGGCCAGATAGACCTCCGCATTGTGAGCGAACATCATGCCCGACGGATCCATGTTGGTGCCGGTGCAGAAATACAGCACAAGATCCGGCCACTTCAGCAGCCTGCTCAGAAGCCTGTAGGTGGCACGGCCCAGGAGCTCCAGCTCGCTCTCCTGCGCGTCGGACATGTCCGCCGCCATGAGCAGGATGTTTTCCGTGTCCCAGAGGAAATTGTACAGATTGGAAGGGATCTCCAGCAGCGACCCTATGCCGCTGCCCAGATAATGCTGCGCCTCCCCGATCAGCTGCGTCATCACCTGCGACGTGCTCTGCTTGATTTTCCAGCGGAGGTTCAGCAAGCCGTCGGTATAGATCGTGCGGAAGAGCCTGTCCGTCTGATTCTGCCCGGTCGTTTCGTTGTAGGAGCGGATGGTCATGTACCTGACGATGGCCCGGAAAACCGTCTGGATATCCTCGTAGGCCATGTCCGACGGCACGACGTCCGCCAGCTGGGATTTCAGCCGGCTGAGCGACACGCTGTTGGCGCGATAGTTCACCGGATCGTACCCGGCGCCGGAGTACATGGTGATCCGGGAGAACATGCCGCTGACGTCCCGGGCCTGCTCCTGCGTCAGACGGCTGTGATCCATGGAGAAGGTCAGCGTGGCGCCGTTCCTGCCGAAGCCCCATTCCTTCAGGGCCATCATCGGCACCAGATCCTCGCCGTAGACGATGTTGAACAGCCCCGACCTGCTCCGGGTGGCGACGGGCGACTGCGTGCCGCCGGGCGTGGCGAAGGTGTAGGCGTACATGCCGTCGCCCAGCAGGCTTTCCTGCTGATCGATCTGCCCTGCCGCCAGGTTGGCCACCGCGGCGCCCCGGCTGTACCCGGTGATCCAGATCCTGTGCCGCACGCCGTCTGCGCAATGCCGCTGAATGTAGCTGTCCAGCCGGTCGATCACCTCGCGGGAGGCCTGGTAGAACCCGTGATGATAGCCGGGGCTTGCGTCGTTCGTCACGTAGAAGTTGTCGGACCATTCCGCGCCATAGCCGCCCCCGCGGATCACCACGGCAATCACCTTCACCCGCTGATCCTGCCCGTCGGGTACCGAGGGATCCAGAATCTCCCGGCTGGCGATGGAGAAGGCCACCTTGCTCGAGGAATCGTTGAGGCTCACGTCGTAGTTGTAGTACTCGTCATCCACAAAGTCCAGCGCGCGGTAGGCGCTGCGGATATTGTCCTCACGCCCGCAGTCCGTGCTCTGGTTCCAGTAGCGGTCGGCATCCGGGGCCGAATAGGCCGCCATCGCCATGCCCAGGGACAGGCGCGCCAGCCGATGGCTGTAGTAGGCCGGATTCGCCAGGAAGAACCGGTCGCTGTAGGAGAAGGTCATCTGCAGGTTGGTATCCTCGCACAGCTCGCCGGTCAGGCCGGCGGCCGCGTCGGCGCGCTCGGAGGTAAAGCCGCTGCGGAAGCTCAGCTGCACCTGCTGCATGACGGGAACGATCTGCGCCTGGCTGTCCCCGGCGGAAATGCGCAGCGACATTTGTCCGGCCTGATTCCACGCCTGGGGATAGACCAGGGTGTACTGTCCGTTTTCGTCCGTGCGGGCGGAGCAGAGCGTCACGGGATCACCGGACGCGCCGTCCGTGCGGATCAGCTCCACCAGCGCATCCTGCACGGGCTTCCCGGCCAGAGGATGCGGACGGGTCGGATCCGGCGTGGAGGGATCGTCCGCCATGGCGTAGTAATCGTCGTAGACCACCGTGCCGGCAAGGGAGTCCGTCAGCACGTCGGTCCGGGCCAGCAGCGCGTCCAGATCGGTGGATTCACCCTGCAGCTCCAGGTAGTACAGGTTGATGTCCGCCAGACAGCCTGCCACCTGATCGTAGCAGTTGCGCAGCATGGCCTTCTGATTGGTGAACCACAGATCCGCCGTCTGCCTGTCCGGACGGCCGAACAGCGCCTCGAAGATGTCGTTGCCTGCGCCCGCGTCCGTGGTGACCATCCGGTACAGATGCTCCTCCCCCAGCAGCGTCAGCCGCAGGCGCAGCAGGTAGTTCTCCAGCATCTGCACCTGCTGCAGCCAGGGCTCCGACGCGCCCGTGCCGTATCCGATGGCCAGTAGGGCGCTGTCCAGCTGACGGAGGCACGTCATCTGCTTCATGTGCAGATAGGTGCTGCTGGTGCCCAGCAGCATGTCGCCCGCGCCCAGACACAGGTCGAAGGCCGCGGTGCCCCCCAGGGTGTAAACCTCCGTGCCGAAGGACCACACCTCCTCCAGCACGTCGGTATAGCCATCCTTCTCCAGGCGGTTCCGGATGAAGCTGTTCATCTCCCTGGGCAGCGTGGCGGCATCGTGCAGCTCGTCGGCCGTCAGGTGGCTGAAATCGTATTGCTCCAGCTCCGCCAGCCACAGCGTGTAGGCCTCAATCAGGATGTTGGCCGCCTCGGTCAGGTCGGGATCCGTCGTGGAGGCGTCGCGGATGGCGCACAGCAGGTTCAGCGAGGAATTGATGTTCTGGCAGTGCTTGACGCAGAGCTGGCTGGTTATGTCATCCAGCACGAAGCCGCCCATCCATGACGCCGCGTCCATGACCATGCACTGGTTGGCCTGGAGGATCGCGTCGATGGACACGCCCAGGCAGCTCTCCAGCTCCTCCACCAGGCGCCGGGTCTCGGCGCTCATGCTGGCGCTTTTCTTCCACGGGGACTCGACGCCCTCGGACAGGCCAAAGAAAAGCGGATCGATGTTGCTGAAAACCTCCAGCGTATCCATTGCGCCCGATACCAGCCGGATGAACGATGTGAGGGCGCTGAACCCGCCGGCATCCTGCTCCACCTGCTCCTCCACGCTGTCCAGATCAAGCTCCGCATACTTGCACAGCAGCAGAAGAAGCTCCACATAGTTTTCCACATTGTCGTACACGCCGGCCTGCATGTAGCCGATCTGGGCCAGCCACTGCCTGATGGGCGTTGCGCCGCCTGTGTTGAAGTCGTAGACAACGTTTCTGTACACAATCGCGTCCATGACCTGGTTGAAGTACAGCGCGCCGTTCTCGTCCAGCTGGCTGATCTTCCGGGTCACGTAGACGTTCATCTGCTCATCCAGCCCGTCGGCCCGCGCGGCAGGCAGGGTCGGCGTCACCAGGCACAGCGCGAGCATCACGGCCAGCAGGCGAAGGCATTGTTTCTTCATGCTCCGGCTTCCTCCCTTCCAGACGGCGCGTCCTCAGCGGACGTCGCTGAGCGGCAGCTGCCGGGGCAGTCCGTCATACTCGCGTTCGTCGGTGTGGTTGGAATCCAGGCGAAGGGGCGCCCAGCTCCAGAGCGTGCCGTCCCCGCGCACAGCGCAGCCGGCCTCCGCATCGTAGGCCGCCACATCCGTCAGAATGACCGCCGGGGCTGCCGGCAGCATCTTGTCGATCCGCCCCTGGCCCGTCCACACATCGCCGGCGATGTAGGCCATCGGCTCGAAGCAAGACCACAGCTGCCCCCCGTCATCCAGGGCAAAAATGCAGTCGTTCCAGAGCTGGATGCTGACAATCCGCTCCAGGCCCTCGATCTGCCTGCAGCCCTGCCGGAACCTGTCGTACAGGTACACCCGGCCGCTGGTGTCCAGCAGCGCCAGCTCGTGCACGCCGCAGCCGAAATCGGCAATATCCCGGAAGACCGCCGTGGGTTCCTGCGTGCCGTTGGCGCTCTCCCAGTAGGAGCCCCAGGCGTACAGCGTGTGATCCGCCGTCAGGGCGTAGGCCTCCGTGCCGTTGTTGTACGCCCGCGTCACACCGCGCAGGATTTCCACCGGCGCCGCCACGCTCTCGCCCTGCCCCGGGATCATCCCGAAGCGGTTGCTGCCCCAGCCCCACAGCGAGCCGTCCTTCTTCAGCACAAACATGGCGTCGCCGGGAAAGACCGTCTCCACGCCGCTCATGATGGTCACCGGCTGCTCCGATACCGCCTGCCCGTTGCCCAGCGTGACGCCGCTGGATGCCTCGCCGCCCCACGCCACCAGCGTGTCGTCCTCCAGGATGGCCAGCATGATGCCCCAGCCGGCCGATACCGCCCGCGCGCCGGACAGCCATGCAACAGGCTCCATGGCCTGGATGTAGGTCAGCTCGCCGTCGCTGCCCAGCTTCGGATACCGGGCCAGCATGCATACGTCGCCATCCCTGCCCAGCGTCAGACCGATGCTGCGGTTGTAGGCGATGTCCTGCACGTCCCGCATGAACGGATAGGGCTCCACCGCGAAATCCACGTCGTTGCCCGCACCGAACATGTAGCCGTTGCCGCCCCAGGCCCACAGCGTTCCCTGCCCGTCCAGCAGGAAGCGCATGTCCGCGCTGGCCACGAGCCTGGGTTCCGCCGCCTGCGCTGAGCATGCCATTGCCACCAGACATACCAGCATGAGTACCGCCAGACAATACCTTTTCATCCTCTATCCTTCCTTCCCCCTGACGCGCCTTTGCCGCGGCATCCGGCCCGCCAGCAGTATGATCTCCCTGATACAACTCTCCCTGCCATCCTTCGTCCCGACAAAACCGGCCGCGGCGTTCCACCTCTCCGCGGCCAGTGTGATCAGCCCGCGCCTTTCCTGCGGCTTTCCCTCCGATGGAAGAACCTGTTGGGAATCTCGAACACGAACACGATCCCCAGCACAATGGCGACGGCCGCCTTCACCGCCACAAACCCGCTGCTGACCGCCTGGCGCATCTGCCCCGTCACCAGGTAATAGCTCGTCCAGTAGATGCCCGCGCCGGGCACCAGCGGGAAAATGCCGGAAATCAGGAACACCGTCACCGGACAGCGCTCCCGCACCGCCCGCAGCCGGGAGAGCAGAATCACCAGCACCGTGGCGAAGAAGGTCGCCTCCGTGGCCGTCGCCCCGGCGCAGGCGATCAGCACCTCGTAGAGCAGCCAGCCCGCGCCGCCGATGAGCCCGCAGCTGATGAAATACTTCCTCGGCACGCCGAAGAGCAGCGCGAAGGCAATCGTGCCCACAAAGGCCAGAACCGTACGCACAATCACAGCAGGACACCTCCCGCCACGCGCTGATACACCGTGAACATCACGCCCACGCCGATGGCGATGCACAGGAACACCAGAATCGCGTCCAGCAGCCGCACCGCGCCGGAGATGTAGTCCCCGTCGGCAATGTCGCGGATGCCGTTGGTGAAGGGCACCCCCGGCACCAGGGGAATGATCGCGCCGATGATCATGTGGTTCATGTCCCTGCCCAGGCCCAGCCGGTAGAGCAGGATGCAGATCAGCGTCACCATCGCGCCGCCCAGCAGATTGGAGACAATCTTGCTCATCTGCTGCTTCCCTGCCCACAGCACAAACCTGTACAGCAGGAATCCCGCGATGAACGCCGCCACACAATCCGCCGCGCCTCCGCCGAACAGCCCGCAGAAGCACGCGCTGCCCATGCCCGAGGCCAGCATCTGCACCAGGGGCGGCTCGCCGGGCATCCGGCGGATTTCCTGCAGCCGCTGCCGGGCTTCCTCCAGGGTGTAGCAGCCCGCCTCGATTTCACGGGACAGCTGGTTCACCGCCACCACCCGGTTCAGCTGCGCACCCCGCACGGGAATGTGCTGCACCCGGGCGTACTGTCCGCCCCGCTGGCCGGGCTTGCAGTCGCCGGTGGTGAAGATGCCGTTGCTCAGCACGAAGAACTCCTTGCGTTCCACGCCGTAGTGGGCCGCAATGCGTTCCATGGTTTCCTCCACGCGGAAGATTTCCGCGCCGTTCTCCAGCAGTATGTGCCCGGCCTCCATGACCGTCTCCAGTACCTCACGGTCGTCCGGGCAGTCCTCAAGCGCCTTTGCTTCCTGGACCATCCTTTGTCACTCGCTTCCGAAAAAAATGCTGATTCGGGCCCCGGGTGCGCCATTGCGCCCGGAGTCTTCCCAATCCGCACCTCATTATAGCAAGCCTGTTCCTGCGGCGCAAGTGCCATCCTTCGCCAGTACGAAAAAAGAACCCTGCCGCCCGGCACAGGCGCTTTGCGCTGTTTTTACCGCGTATTTTCTTGCAGGCGGCCGCCGGATATGGTATACTTTCCATACAGGAAATCCCTGCCTTCCGGCGGGAAAGAAGGAGGAAGATACGTCATGAACACCCTGCGCAAGCTGCTCGTCTGCGTGATGGTGTGCGCGCTGGCCCTGGGCCTGTACGTCACTGCCACAGCCGAGGGCGAAACCACCATCACCATTCTGGGCACCTCCGACATGCATGGCAACATCTGGGGCTACAGCTACGAGGACAATGCCGAGAACTCCAACAAGGGCATGGCCCGCCTGTACACCTACATCCAGCAGGTGCGCCAGGAAAACCCCAACACCATCCTGATTGACAACGGCGATGCCATTCAGGGCACCATCATGACCGACGACCTGTACAACAAGAACCCCGATCAGGCCCATCCCATGATGGCCGCCATGAACTTCATGGGCTACGACGCCATGACCCTGGGCAACCATGAGTTCAACTGGGGCATCACCACCATGAAGACCATCCTCTCCCAGGCGGAATTCCCGGTGCTGGCGGCCAACGTGCGCGGCGCTGACGGCGAGTTCGTCACCGGCGCGGGCTGGACGATCCTGGAGTGCGCCGGCGTGAAGATCGCCGTGATCGGCGTGGTCACCCCCGACGTGCCCATCTGGGACGGCGGCAAGGAAGGCATTGAGGAATGCACCTATGAGGCGGCCAACACCGCCGTGAAGAGCGCCATCGAGGCCATCGGCGCCGAGGCCGACCTGATCGTGGTCTCCGCGCACATGGGCATGTACGCCGAGTTCGACGAGGAGAACGGCTCCGACTCCGCCCAGAAGATCCTGGACGACAACCCCGAAATCGACGTGCTGCTGGTGGGCCACATGCACATCCTGGTCAACGAGAAGCAGGGCGCGGTGCCCGTGGGCGCTCCCCGCAACGCCGCCCGTGACATCGTGCGCTTCGACCTGACCCTGGACGCTGACAAGAACGTCATCGACGCGACCGTGGACGTCATCGACATGGTGGACGTGGAACCCTCCCAGGAGCTCCGCGACATCCCGCTGGTGGCCGAGGCGCATCAGAAGACCATTGACTTCATCGTGGGCGGCACGGGCGACGGCGAAGAGGGCGGCTCTGCCCTGGGCACCACCACCGCCAGGTTCCAGCCCGATGATGAAATCGCCGGCATTCCCTCCGGCCGCATCATGGATACTGCCGTCATGGACCTGATCAACAAGATCCAGCTGGAAAACTCCGGCGCGGACGTGTCTGCCGCCGCCCTGTTCAAGAACACCTCCGACCTGCCCGAGGGCGATATCAACTACGGCGACATCTTCAACATCTACAAGTATGACAACACCCTCTACCGCGTGACCGTCACCGGCGCGGAGCTGAAGGCCTACATGGAGTGGTCCGCCGAGTGCTACAACCAGTGGGTGCCCGGCGACATCAACATCTCCTTCGACCCCGAGTATCCCGACTACCTCTACGACATGTTCGCCGGCGTGGACTATGAGATCGACCTGAGCCAGCCCAAGGGCCAGCGCATCAAGAACGTGATGTTCAAGGGCGAGCCCCTGCAGGACGATCAGGTGCTGACCCTGGCGGTGAACAACTACCGCTATTCCTCCGCGCTGAAGGCCTACAACCTGGTCTCCGGCAAGAAGGAATGGGAATCCTCCTGCTCCATCCGCGACATGATCGTCGCCTACTTCGCCGAGCATTCCCCCGTGGCGCCCGAGGTGGACAACAACTGGCGGATCGTGGGTGTTGATCTGCAGCTGGACAACCCCCTGCG
This sequence comes from Aristaeellaceae bacterium, assembly GCA_051886675.1. Classification (GTDB taxonomy): domain Bacteria; phylum Bacillota; class Clostridia; order Christensenellales; family Aristaeellaceae; genus UBA11524. The sequence continues at coordinate 19,771 of JBJEYH010000388.1, read as the reverse complement.
TCAGGAGCTGATCGACAAGATCAACGCCGGCGAGATCGAGACCCCCTACGCCAAGAGCCTCAACCTGAACGACTACCAGTAAGCGGCGCTTCCCCCTGCCCGTCCGGCCAGCCCGGGCGGGCGCTTTTTTGTCCCGCGGCGCCTTCCGTTTCTCCGCGCAGGACATCTGTTGAAAAATGTCCGTTGCACAGTACCGCGAAACGTACTATAATAATCTGTACATGTGCGGAGACATCGTCAGCCTTTGTCACAGAACAGATACCATACGGAAGGAAGGCGCATCCATTTGAGAAAATGGATCATGAGAATCTTCGGCGAGGCATTCTCCCTCTCCAGCGACACCGCGTCCCAGGAGGAGATCTACAACCGGCTGGTGGACAGCGCCACCATCAAGGGCACCAACATGTGCATCCTGATCCTGGCGATCCTGATCGCCTCCATCGGCCTGAACATGAACTCCACCGCCGTGATCATCGGCGCCATGCTGATCTCCCCCCTGATGGGCAGCATCCTGGCCGTGTCCTACGGCTTTGCCTCGGGCGACCTGCAGCTGTCGCGGAAGTTTTTCCTGGGCTTCCTGATGCAGATTCTCATCAGCCTGCTGACCTCCACGCTGTACTTCAGCATCACGCCCATCTCCAATTCCACCTCCGAGCTGCTGGCCCGCACCAACCCCACCATCTGGGACGTGCTGATCGCCTTCTGCGGCGGGCTGGCGGGGTGCATCGGCCTGACGCGGAAGGAGAAGTCCAACGTGATCCCCGGCGTGGCCATCGCCACGGCGCTGATGCCGCCCCTGTGCACCGCCGGCTACGGCCTGGCCACCGGTCAGTACAAGTACTTCTTCGGCGCGTTCTACCTGTTCACGCTGAACACGTATTTCATCTGTCTGGCGTCGGTCATCGTGCTGCTGATCCTCAAGGTGCCCCAGCGGGCCATCGTGGCCGAGCACAAGCGCAGGAAGGCCATGCGCCGCATTGTCATCTCCACCGTCGTCGTGCTGATCCCCAGCCTTTTCTTCGGCGCGCGGCTGATCCGGGAGAGCGACATCACCGGCTTTGAGGAGCAGGCGCACATGGAGATGCAGGAGCTGGGCGACGAAGCCACCATCCTCTTCCCGCAGGTATCCAGCATCTCCATCAGCACGGGCTTCGCCTACCGCGCCGGCGAGGTCAGCGACCAGAACACCATGCTCGTCACCCTCCGCACCCCGCTGTCCGCCGAGCAGGAGAGCATCCTCCGGGAATGGCTCGCCAAGCGCTACCCCCTGGTGGACAGCATCGCCCTTTCCCTGGAAAACTGACGGTTTCACCGGCACACTGCACACATTCTGATTGGAGGCATGCATCATGAAACAACCCAAGCATCTGCAGCAGCTCAAGGACATTGGCGGCGGCCTGCTGGGCAGCCTGTGCGAAATCGCGGTGGGCATTCTGCTGCTCATCCGCCCCGCGCTGTTCACCTCCACCATCATCATCGTCGTGGGCTTCGGCCTGATCCTGCTGGGCCTGCTGAGCATGGTTCACTACTTCCGCACCCCGGCGGCGGAGGCCGAAAAGGAACAAAGCCTGGTCAAGGGCCTGATGCTGGCGGCGGTGGGCATTTTCTGCGCGGCAAAGTCGGAATGGTTCCTGACCACCTTCCCCGTGCTGACCCGTCTCTACGGCGTCGCGATTCTGGCCATCGGCCTGCTCAAGGTGCAGTGGACGGTGGACGGCCTGCGCATGAAGCGCGTCAGCTGGTACTGGGCGGGGATCAGCGCGCTGGTGACGCTCATCTGCGCGGCGGTGATCCTGTCCAACCCCTTCGGCGGCGAGCAGGCGCTGTGGATCTTCACCGGCGTGAGCCTGATCGTCGAGGCGGCCCTGGACATGCTGGCCATCCTGTGGAAGGGCAAGGCCCCCGCCAGGCCCGCCGCCCCCGCCCCCGCCAGGCCCGCCGAAAAGAAGGACGACAGGCCCTCCGCCTGACCCCCTCTGTTGACATTGGGTTGACCATGATCGGTTATGATAGGGACGGTACAACGCCACGAAGGAGAGGTGCTTGCCATGCAGGATCCCGATTTCCTCCTGCGGGATCAGATTCAGGCCATGTCCGATGAGGAGGCCGTTGCCTGGCTTTACGACCAGTCGCAGAAGTTCATGCGGCTGATGGCCTACTACCGCTGCGCCATGATGGAGGTGGAGACGAAGTTCAACGTCCTCAACGAGGAATTCTCCCTCCAGCACGACCGCAACCCCATCAGCAGCGTGCGTTCGCGGCTCAAGTCCCCCCGCAGCATCCAGGAGAAGCTCAAGCGCAAGGGCCTGCCGCTGACCATCAGCGCCATCGAGGACAACCTGAACGATGTGGCGGGCGTGCGGGTCATCTGCTCGTTCCCGGAGGACGTGTGGCTGCTGGCCGACGCCTTCCTCAAGCAGGACGACGTGACCCTCATCGAGATGAAGGACTACATCAGCAACCCCAAGCCCAGCGGCTACCGGAGCCTGCATCTGATCATCTCCGTCCCCATTTTCCTGGCGGACGAGAAGCGCAGCATGAAGGTGGAGGTGCAGCTGCGCACCATCGCCATGAACTGCTGGGCCTCCCTGGAGCATCAGCTGCGCTACAAGAAGGATCGGGAATTCTCCGACCAGATGGCCGCCGACCTGGCCCTGTGCGCGCGTCTGAGCGCGGAGCTGGACCTGCGCATGGACAACCTGCGCCGCGCTATCGAAAAGGGCGAATACCAGCCCTACCGGGATCCTGACGGCGTGGAAAAAGCCACGCCCCCGCCCGGAGCCTGACCTCCCTTATTCCCCCTTATCGCTTATGATCTGGTGAACGTTATGATCAAGCTGCTTGCCATTGATATGGACGGAACCTGCCTGACCTCCCGCAAGCGCATTACGGACAGCACGCTGTCGGCCTTATCCGACGCGGCGAAAGCCGGCGTGGAGGTCGTCCCCACCACCGGACGGGCGCTGACGTGCCTGCCGCATCAGCTGGCGGGGTGCGGATTTTACCGTTATGTGATCAGCTCCAACGGCGCGCGGGTCACCGACACCCGCACCGGCGAAACGCTGCACGCCTGCCTGCTGCCCTGGGACAGGGCGCTTGACATCCTGAACGCCTGCGACAGCCCCGGCGTAGGGCTCACCGCCCATGTGGACAACGAGTTTCTCCTGCAGGGCCGGGCGCTGGCGGTCATGGGCCGCATGGTCTACGGCGAGGACGCCGTCCGGGCACGCACGGTGCCGGAGCTGTCCGCCCTGCTGAAAACGGAGCATGCCGGCGTGGAGGAGCTGCAGCTGTTCTTCCTGCGCAGGGGCGCCCGGCCCCATGTGCTGGATGCGCTGAAGGCCTTCCCGGGCCACAGCCTGTCCTGCAGCGGCCGGTATGTGGAGATCGGCGACGGCGGCGCCACCAAGGGTACGGCGCTGACCATGCTGGCGGACAGGCTGGGCATCGCCCGGGAGGAGATCGCCTGCATCGGCGACAGCGCCAACGATCTGCCCATGTTTGCAAGCTCGGGGCTGCGCTTCGCGGTGGGCAACGCCGTGCCCGAGCTGAAGGCGCAGGCGGACGTTCTCCTGCCCGACAACGATCATGACGGCGCAGCCTGTGCCATCCGCCGGCACCTGCCGCATGCATAACGACCTGTCCCGCGTCCGGGACCGACACAAGGAGTGACATCATGAACCTTTCCCAATGGATGAACCGGATGGAACGCAAGCTGGGCCGCTACGCCATCCGCAACCTGATGACCATCATCGTCATGGGCATGGCGGCGGTTTTTGCCATCGACACCTTCACCCCGCTGAACCTGAGCGGGCTGCTGGCCTTCAACAAGGCGGCGGTCATGCGGGGACAGATCTGGCGGCTGATCACCTTCATCTTCATTCCGCCGGATTCCAGCCTGCTGTTCATCGTGTTCGCGCTGTATTTCGACTGGCTGGTGGGCAATGCGCTGGAGAACCAGTGGGGCGCGTTCAAGTTCAACCTGTACTACCTGTGCGGCATGCTGGGCACCATCCTGGCCGGATGCATCACCGGCTACGCCACCAACTACTACCTGAACCTGTCGCTGTTCCTGGGCTTCGCGCTTTTGTACCCGGACTTCCAGGTGAACGTGTTCTTCTTCCTGCCGGTGAAGATGAAGTACCTGGCGCTGCTCTCCGCGGCGGGGCTGGTGTACAGCCTGATCGTGGGCACCATGGGCTCCCGCATCGCCCTGCTGATGGCCATGCTCAACGTGGTGCTGTTCTTCGGCGGCGATATGGTCACCCGGGTCAAGGACATGATCCGGCGATACCGCTGGAAGCAGTCCTTCCGGAAATAACCCCGCACGCAACAACAGCGGCCGTACCGCAGCCTCCCCGGGGAGACGCGGCGCGGCCGCTGCTTTTGTTTTGCCCTTATGACGCCTGCGGGGACGGGGCTTCTGCCGCCCTGCGCGCTCTGCGGGCCTGCACCCAGTCCCGCAGCAGCTGGTAGATCACCGCGAACAGCGGCACGAACAGCAGCATCCCCGCAACGCCCATCAGCCCGCTGCCCAGGGTGATGGCCACCAGCACCCACAGCGACGGCAGCCCGACCCGCTTGCCCATGACCCGCGGGTAGATCAGGTTGCCCTCGATCTGCTGGAGGATGATGATCATCAGCACAAAGCCCAGGGCCTTGCCCATGCCGTCGCTGGCCAGGATCATGATCGCCCCCACAATGGCCGACACCCACGCCCCGATGATGGGCACGAAGGCCATGAGCATCACCAGCGCGCTGACGGCAAAGGCATTGGGGAAGCGGAAGATCATCATGCACACGAACACCAGGCTCCCCAGGATGAAGGACTCCAGCACCTGCCCGGTGATGAAGCTGGCAAAGATGCCGCTGATTTTCCTGCCCATGCCCAGCAGCCAGTCCGCCCGCTTCTGGGGCAGGGCGGCGTAGAGCAGCGCCTTGCACTGGCGGGCCAGGCGTTCCTTCTGGCTGACCGCGCTGAAGGCGATGATCAGCGCGAACATCATGCTGAACATCACCCCGAACACCGAGAACGCCGCGGAAATCACGCTGCCCGCCACCTCGCGGGAATCGTCCTTCAGGAAGGCGGTGAGTCCCCGCTCGATGGCGGCCCAGTCGATGGTCAGCGACTCCAGGCTGTCGATCAGCTCCGGCGCATAGTCCCGGTAGGGGCGCGCGAAGGCCTTGATATCCTCCAGCAGCGCGGGGATCTGGATCACCAGCGTGTGCAGGCTGTCCACCAGGCTGGGGATCACCGCGTAAATGATGAAGCCGATGATCGCCGTCAGCAGCACGGTGCTCAGCAGGATGCTCACCGGCCGCTGCAGCCGCTGCTGGCCCTTGCGCCACCGCTTTCCCCGGGGCTTGATCACATGCTGCTCCAGCAGCCGCACCGGGATGCTCAGCAGAAACGCGATCATGAACCCCAGCAGGATCGGCGTGATCAGGCCGATCCCCTGCCGCAGCGCGCCGCCCACCACGTTCAGATGATTGACCGCCGCGTTGACGCACACGGCAAAGAGAATCAGCAGCATCACCGTCCGGATTGTTTTCTTCTCCGCAGTCATCGCATGCCCTCCGCCGGAGCGGTGTGCGCGCCGGACTTCTTCTGCTTGTTGATCCGGTAGCCGGCCACGGCCACCGCCAGCGCCGCCGCCGCATCCACGATGAGATCCTCCATGGTGTCCGTCAGCGCCTCCCGGCCAATCAGCGCCGTGCCTTCCGCGGTCATGGCCTTCTGCATGTTCAGCCCCAGCAGCGAGTCGAAGCTGAATTCGTAGATCTCCCAGATCGCGCCCAGGGCCAGCGCGAAGCAGAAGGCGAACATGGACTCAAAAAAGGGGCTCAGGGATACCCGAACCTCCGCGTTGCGGTTGAGCATATCCACCAGGATGAACCCCAGGGCGCTGAGCATCATGCCGGAAAACCCGTGCAGGATGATGTCCCAGTGCGGCACGACGTAGTAGAAGTCGAACACCTCGCCCAGGAAAATCGCGCAGTACAGGAAGATATAGTACATGATGTAGATGCGCCGGGAAATGGGTACGCTCCACCGGCGGTTCACCACGGAGGGCAGCAGCATCACCACCAGACCCAGGATGCACTGGGTCAGCATCAGCAGATAGTCGCTCTTGACCTTCTCATGGGGCGCGTTCTCCGGAAGGCTCCAGGGCGCCTGGGAAAACTGGATGGCTGCGTAAATCACCGACAGCGCCAGGGATACAAACAGCAGCACGCCTGCCAGGCGCTGCGCCCGGCTTCCCCGGTCGGCTGTCTGCGCCCCGCCAGGCGTGGTCTGCTGGTTTCCATGGGTCGGCCTGCTGTGTCGCGGCATTGGCATTCTCTCCTTTTTTCCAGCTTAACGGTTGCTGCCCCAGTAGAGCACCGCCATCATCCCGGGGCCGGTGTGCGCGCCGATCACCGGGCCGATCTGCGCCGTGTGCAGCTCCGCCTCAGGGAATCGGTCGGCGATCATCTGCCGGAGGGTCTCCGCTGCCTCCGGCACATCCCCGTGGGCCACCACCACCTGCCGGCCCCTTTCCGGCTGCCAGCCCTCCTCCATGACGGCCAGCAGCTCATGCATGGCCTTGCGGCGGCCCCGCAGCTTCTTCACGACCTCCAGCCGGCCCTCCTGATCCACATGCAGCATGGGCTTGATGTTCAGCAGATTCCCCGCGGCCGCCGCCACGGAGGACACGCGTCCCCCGTGACGGAGATGGTCGAAGGTATCCACGGTGAACCAGTGGCATACGCGCAGCCTGTTTTCATCCAGCCAGGCCAGCATGTCGTCCATGCTCATGCCGTCCAGCTGCCGGCGGACGGCCTCCCGCACCAGAAAGCCCTCTCCCGCCGAGGCCGCCAGCGTGTCGTAGCAGACGATCCGCCGTTGAGGATATTCGCATCGCAGCTGCTCCATGCAGGCGCGGGCGTTGTCCACCGTGCCGGACATCCCCGAGGAAAACCCCAGGTACAGAACGTCCCGGCCCTGCTTCAGCGCCTGCTCAAAGACGTTCCAGTACGTCGGCGGATTGATCTGCGAGGTGGAGGCATACGCTCCCGCACGCTGCATGGCGTAGAACCTCTGCACCTGCAGGTCGCCCTCCGGCCCGTAGAGGTACCTGTCCCTGCCCACGGTCACTTCCATGGGCACAACCTGCACCTGCGCCAGCTCATACCCCATGTCCCCGGCAAAATCCGCCGTGGCGTCCGTGATGATCTGATACTCAGCGTGCCTGCCCCGTGCCCTCATTGCTTCGCTCCTCCGCTGCATCCCCTGCACTTGCCGCAGGCCTGCCAGAGTTCATCCGCCCTGGGCTGCCAGTTCGCGGCGTAGGGCACGGTCTTGTCGCACAGGTGATCCACGGTTTCGGGGCTCTCGTAGTCCGTGCTGACCGCGCCCGTTTCCTTCACCATCGCGCGCAGACGCTCGGGATTCTCCAGCATCGGGCAGGGGCGGAGCATGTTCTCGTTGAAGGGCTGGTTGTCGCGGTAGGCCATGAACAGCGGGCTCTTGAGGGCCTCCAGCAGGGTGCAGTCGTGGATGTTGCAGTTGGAGTAGTGGATGAACACGCAGGGCTCCACGTCGCCCTTGGCGTTGATGTGCAGGTAGTACCGCCCGCCCGCGATGCAGCCGTGGACGTACTCCGCGTCGTTCTGGAAGTCCAGGGAGAAGATCGCCTTGGTCCTGCGGTGGGCGCGGATGCTGCGGTACACATGCTCCCGCTGATCGGGGGTGGGCAGCAGCGACGCGGCGGCATCGTTGCCCACGGGCATGTAGTGGAAGAACCACACGAACAGCGCGCCGGAGTCGATCATGTAGTCGAAGTACCTTTCGCTGCACACGTCGGCGTAGTTCCGGGAGGTGTAGCAGGTGGAAATGCCAAAGGGCAGATGATGCTCCCGCATCAGGCGCATGGCCTCCGCCACCCGGGCGTAGCAGCCTTCGCCCCGGCGGCTGTCGTTGGCCTCCTCGAAGCCCTCCAGGGAGATGGCCGGCACGAAGTTCTTCACCCGCAGCATCTCCTGGCAGAAGTCCTCGTCGATGAGCGTGCCGTTGGTGAAGGACAGGAACTCGCAGTCCGGATGCATTTCGCAGATCCGGATCAGATCCTTCCTGCGCACCAGGGGCTCGCCGCCGGTGTAGATGTACATGTAGGTGCCCATTTCCTTGCCCTGGCGGATGATGGAATCAATGGTTTCCACGCTCAGGTTCAGCCGGTTGCCGTATTCCGCCGCCCAGCAGCCGGTGCAGTGCAGGTTGCACGCGGAGGTCGGATCCAGCAGGATCGCCCAGGGCACGTTGCAGCCTTCCTTCGCCTGCCACTCGTGCTGGGTGGCGCTGCCCTTCAGGCTGGCGTTGATCAGGAAATTCTGGAAGAAGGTCTTGCGAACCTCCGGATCCAGCTCGTAGAGCTTGAGCAGCAGCTGATACCAGTTGCCCTTTTCCTCAATGACCTTGCGGACCATGTTGCGCTGGTTCTCATACCAGCCGTCGGGGGAAAAACGGTCCACCAGCGCCATCAGCTTGGGGATATTGGTTTCCGGATCCTTCTCCAGATAATTCAGCGCCTGGTTGATGGCGAATTGCTGCATGGATTCCTTGACATTCATGATCGGGTGCTCCTTCCTTATCATTGGTGATGGGTTCTGCACCCTATGATAGAAGGAGCGGCCCGTCCTGTCATCGGACACCAATCCGGCGTTCGTCCCAAAATCCGGCGCGGGGGGCATCCTGTTCCCTTTTGGGACAGTCGGCGGGTTTTGTCCATTGCCCGGCGGCGCGAATGCGGCTATCCTTTGGATATATCCGGAAATTCCAGGGCGGCATGGCACATCCGGTGGATCAATAAGGAAGTGGCACAATGACCCAGAGTGTTTCCTATGTGCTCATTGAAACCATCGTCCGCAGGGCCCTGCGTGAAGTCGAATCCTCCCCCCGGCGCAGCAGCCGGAAGCTGGTGGACATGGCGGTGAATTTCTGCCAGGGACGCTGCCAGCAGCTGTTCTTCAAGGGCGCCCAGCGCATGCTCCGCAACGAGCAGAGCGCCCTCTATCCCCTGATTCAGGATACCGCCGCCCATGTGGAGCACGACCGGCTGCTGGACTTCGGCATGGCGCTGGGCTACAACAGCTTCACCCTGGGCGCGAAAAAGATCCGCGAGATTGAGGCCCGGGAGCATTTCAGCATTCCCTGGGCGCTGCAGCTGGACATGGACGCCCAGGCGCCGGCGGATCACATGGACCGCTACCGCCGCCTGCTGGACGAGGGCAAGGCCATGGGCGTGTACACCTGGTTTGTCTACGCCCAGGGCAGCGCGGGGCGGACGCTGCCCCTGCTGGCCGATCATCCCGACTGCGCCTTCCTGCTCGTCTGCACCCCGGAGGATCTGGACGACGCGCTGCTGACGGCCCTGTCGCCGCTGCGCAACGTCATGCTGGTGGTGGAGCTGCAGCCCGGCGCGGACGCGGCCTGCCAGCAGCTGCGGGCGCACAGGCTGCTCTACTCGGTCTGCGTCCGCTATCACGACGGCAACCTCTGCGACGTGCTCAACGACAGCCTGCTGCGCCAGGCGGAAGGCATGCACGCCATCTTCACGGCGTTTCTGGCGGAGCCGGACTGCTCGGCCGTCACCCGGGAGACCGTGTACGATTACGTGGTCCGAACCCGCGCGGCCCAGCGGCATCAGACCGTCCCCTGGGAAATCTGCAGCGACAACCTGCTCGTGGACAGGATCATCTCCGGCGACCGCTGCTCCGCGGGCTTTGCGCGGAACGGCGCGCTGCTGCTCTACGGCCGGGACGGGCCGGTGGGCAAGTACAACCTGTTCAGCGTTTCCCTGCGGGATATGCTGCACAGCGCCCTGGCCAGGCAGGCCGTCAACACCACCAGAATGTAAACATGCGCAAACGGAGTCCGACCCATCGGGTCAGGCTCCGTTTTGCCTGTTCTCCATGCTGACGTAGTAGTTGCTGATGCTCATGATGACCGACTTGAGCATGCTCTGGAACTGCTCCGGAGGCATGCAGTTTTCCTCCCGCAGCCAGCGCACCAGGGCCGCCAGCAGCGCGTCGGTGGCGATGTTGATGTAGAAGTCCATCGCCTCGCCCTCCAGCACCTCCGCCATGCGGGCGCGGAAAATCGGCTCGGTCACCTCCATCAGATGCTCGCACAGGGAGTTCTGCCCCTGGTAGCTCAGGGCCTTGCGGTAAAACACCCGGTTGTCATAAAAGCAGCGCAGAATCGCCAGCAGAAACTCCCAGGTATCCTTGTCCTGCTCCCGCTGCACAATGGCGATAAACTCGTTGTCGAAGATCCAGTTGACCAGGTCATACTTGTCCTTGAAGTGATAGTAGAAGCTCTTCCGGTTCATGTGGCAGAGATCGCATATATCCGAAATGCTGATTTTCTGGAAGGATTCGGTTTTCATCAGCTCCATCAGCGCCTGGGACAGCGCTTTTTTGGTGATGGTGGAATCAGGCATGCGGACTTCCTCCTTGCTCAGCGCGCAGGGAACCACAAAAACGAACGGGATTCGCCCGCCGTCGCATACGGCAGGTCCCGTCCGGGATGTTTTTCCCGGGCCAGGAGCTGAACAGCCACGCTTCCCGTGTGTTCCAAACCATTATACCAAAAAAGAATTTTGTTTTTCAAGACGGGCGCGTCCCCTTCCCGTGGGACAAAACCTTTCCTTTGTCCAAAGACCGCCGGGGCGCGCCGTTACGCCGGACGCCCCAGGGGCAGCCGCACCGTCATGACAAAACGGTTCGCCTCCGCCGCGGCGGCAATCTGCCCGTGATGCTTGTCCACAATCGCCCGGGCGATGGACAGCCCCAGGCCGCTGCCGCCGGTCTTGCGGCTGCGGGAGGGATCCCCCCGGTAGAAGCGGTCGAACAGCCGGTCCATGTCCAGGCGGGGATCCGGCTGCCAGGCATTGCTGACCCGCAGCAGCACATGCTCCCGCTGCAGCTGCAGCGTCACCTCGATCTCACCCTGACTCGCGCTGTACTGGATGGCGTTGTCCATGAGAATCATCAGCAGCTGCTCCATCAGCGGCTCGCAGCCCTCGCAGCACAGGCCCGGGGCGACTGCCGTCCGGATGGCATGCCCCGCCGCACGGGCTACCGGCGTCACCTGCTTCACCGCCCGCTCCGTCACTTCCGACAGGTTCACCGTGCCCATGGGCGCGGCGGCATCCCCGTTGTCCAGGCGGGAGAGCGTCAGCAGCCGGGAGATCAGCTCCGTCATGCGGCCCGTCTGCTCGGTGATGGCCTCCAGCCACTGGTTTTCGCCCAGCTCCGCCTGCAGTACGTCGGTGGTGGCGGCAATGATGGTCAGCGGCGTTTTCAGCTCATGCTCCGCGTCGGCCATGAAGCGCCGCTGCGTCTCCAGGGTTTTGACGATGGGCGCGGCGTAATGCCCCGAAAACAGCCACGCCACCGCGAACACCCCCAGCAGCGCCAGCAGGTAAATGATCAGGGAGGTCTTCAGCAGGGACTGCAGGCTACCCAGCATCACGCCCCCGTCCAGGAAGAAGATCCTGCTGCCACCATCCGCCATCTCCTCGCAGCGGAAGCGGTACCGCTCCACAAAGCCCGAGTTCCGTCCCGACGCCATGGCCTGCCGCGCCAGCTCGCAGGCGCTTTCCTCGCCCACGGCGGCGATGTTGTCCAGCAGGGCCGTCATGCTCTGCCCGTCCGCGTCCGTCTCCACGATGAAGAAGCGCGTCTCAAAGGGCGATTCCTCCGTGTAGCGGACGTGCAGCTGCGCCGCTTCCTCTCCCACGCCCGTCACGTCCGGCAGCGCGCCGTCGAACTGCTCCAGCACCTGCAGCATGCCGTCCATGCTGCGGATCACATTCAGCCCGTTCAGCCCGTTCACCGCGGTGAGCAGCAACAGCAGCACAATGGCCATGGCCGTCATGGCCGCCTTGACAAACTGCCATCTCAGCTTCTTCAGCATGATCTGCGCTCCAGTACATAGCCGATGCCCCGCCGGGAGCAGATGGTCACCGACGCATCCAGCTGCGCCAGCTTCTTGCGGATGGTGGCGATGTTCGCCCATACCAGGCTCACGTCCGTGTCCTCCTCCCAGATCCGCTCGATGAACTTCGCCGGGGACAGCACGATGTCATGGTTGCGCATCAGCAGCTCCATCACCTGCAGCTCCTTGTTGTTCAGCGCGATGTTCACGCCCTTGCTCTCCAGCATGCCCTTGCGCAGATCCAGCAGCAGGTCGCCGTAGCGCAGCACCTGCGGCGCGCAGACCCCGGGCCTGCGCTGCAGCGCGCGGACGCGGGCCAGCAGCTCCTGGGTGGCGAAGGGCTTGATCAGATAGTCGTCCGCGCCCTGGTCCAGGCCGTCCACCCGGTCGCACACGGCGCTGCGGGCCGTCAGGATCAGGATCGGGGTCGATATGCCCTCCGCCCGCACGGCGGCAAGCACCTCCAGACCGCTGCGGCGGGGCATCATCACGTCCAGCACCGCCGCGTCGTAGGCCCGCTCCTCCAGCAGCTGCAGCGCGGTGTCGCCATCCTCGGCGGTGTCCACGGTGTAGTGCTGCCGCTCGAATATCACCTGCAGGGCGTGCAGCAGCGCCGTTTCATCATCAGCAATCAGGATACGCATCGGCTTTCCCCTTCCATGCACAGGCTGTACGGGGCGCACAGGCTCCCCGTACAGTGTAGGGCGTTCATGTGAATTCCTCCTGAAGAACAGCTGACGAATGTCCGGAGGGAGCATCCCCTCCGGACAAAAACTCCGGGGACAGCAGGAGGTTCTGTCCCCGGAGGGGGAAGGGAGGAACCCTGCCTATACGGCCGGCGGAGGTCAGGCGCGGATTTCTCTGCGCATAAAGCTGACGTAAGCGCCGGTAAACGCCGCCATGGCCAGGGCGATCATGCACACGATGTGCGGCCATACCAGCAGCAGGCTCTGCCCCACGGACAGGTAGCTCGCGATCGCGCCGGTATAGGAGGACATGGTGGTGATGCTCAGCGTCCTGACGCTGGGGTTGAGCAGGGTGGAAGCTGCCTCGCAGAATAAATAATAGGGCGAGATCCGATAAAGATTCAGCTTCAGCGCGTAGTTCGAATAGGAGTTGTAGAAGCCCTGCATGCCGTCCAGGGGATAGGCAATGTTGGCAATCACGTCGGCCAGCATGCTGGCGAAGACCGTCAGATAAATCCAGATGCCGATGGTGATCAGCGCGCTGGTGGCGGCGTGGGTGCACACGGTGGAGCAGAGCATGGCCACGCCCAGCCACATGGCGGTATAAACCCAGGTCATCGCCAGGTAGCACAGGATGCGGGCGATCTCCTCCAGGGAGGGCGGCACGCCGATGGATACCAGCCCGATGGCGCCTACCAGCACCCCGTCAAAGAGGATCACCAGGGCGATGGCCGCCGACCCCGCCAGGAACTTGGCGGTGATCACCGCGTCGCGGTGGATGGGCTGGCTGACCAGGCGGGACATGGTACCCTGGGACTTCTCCCGGGAAATGGCGTCGAAGCCCAGCACGATGCCCATCAGGGGCGAAAGATACGCCATAAAGGAGGCAAAGGAGGGAATCGAGCTGCCGCTGGTGGTGTAGATGCTCAGGAACAGCATCTCGCTGGAAAGGGCGTTGCTGTTGGATACCGCGCTGAGCGCACCGGCCAGGCTGGCCAGGGACGCCAGGGAAATCAGCGCAAATACCAGCCAGAACCGGGGCGATGCGAAGTGATCCGCAAGCTCCTTGTGGTACAGCGCCATGAAGCCTCCCCGAAGTCGGCGCTCATGCGCGCTTTTTGCTTCCGGCTTTCCGTTTGCCGCCGGAGCGGGCGTTGCCAGGGTCTGCATCACTGTCACCTGCCTTTTCAAAATACTGTGCGTAGATTTCATCCAGGTCGGAGGAGCGCAGCCGCAGATGCCGCAGGCTGTAGCCGCCATCCACCAGCTTCCGGGCGAGGTCGGCGCTGCGGTCGGTGCGGGTGTGCAGGATCCAGTACTCCTCGCTCCGCTCGACGCGGATCACGCCCTCCTGCCCGCGCAGGAACTTCTCCAGCTTGTCGCCCGAGGGCTCGGCAGCCAGCTCGATGGTGCAGCCGTGAATGCCTTCCATCTGCTCGCCCAGCTCGTCGATGCGGCCGCAGGCGATCAGCCTGCCCTTGACGAAGATACCGACCCGGTCGCAGATCTGCTGGATCTGGTAGAGCTGGTGGGAGGAGATCAGGATGGTCTTGCCGTCCTTCTCCGCCAGCTCGCGGATCAGGGTGATCAGCTCCCGCATGCCCTGGGGATCAATGCCGTTGGTGGGCTCGTCCATGATCAGCACGTCCGGGTCCTTGATGAGGATGTCCGCAATGCCCAGGCGCTGGCGCATGCCCTTGGAATACGCGCCGGTTTTGCGGTCGGCGGAGTCGGTCATGCCCACGCGCTCCAGCAGCGCGTCGATCCGCTCCTCCAGGTCCTTGCCCTTCAGGCCGTTCATGCGGCCGGTCATGCGGAGGTTTTCCCGGCCGGTCATGTCCGGGTAGAAGCCCACGTTGTCCGGCAGATAGCCGGCCATCTGCTTGACGCGGATGGGCTCCCTCGTGCAGTCGATGCCGTTGATGGTCGCCTTGCCCTTGGTGGGCTCGCTCAGGCCCAGCAGCATCAGGGTGGTGGTGGTTTTGCCCGCGCCGTTGGGGCCCAGCAGGCCGAAGACCTCGCCCCTGTGGATGGACAGCGTCAGGTCATCCACCGCGGTGATGGCGCCGTAGCGCTTGGTCAGGCCCTCCAGGGTAATGATGGGTTCGGCCATGCTTATCGCCTCCCGTATTTACGGACGATGGCGACAATCCCCACGGCCAGCACCACGATGATCGCGATGCCGACAAAGCCCCACTTGGTTTCGGTCTTGACGGTGATACGGAACTCGGCGGAATCGCTGGCGTCGGAGTTCTTGACCTTGATGGTGCCGGTGTAGTCGCCGGACATGGCGTCCTCGCTGGGCGTGATGGTGACGGTGGTCTGCACCGTGGCGCCGGGCTCGATCAGATCAAGGGTCTGCTCGGCGAAGGTGGCCGTCCAGCCGGTGGGCAGGGAGGAGGTCAGGTTCACGTTGGTCAGGGCGGTGTTGCCGGTGTTGGTCACCGTCAGGGAGACGGTGGTTTCCTTGTTGGCGTAGGTGTCGAAGCTCAGGCGGCCGCTGGGGGTGCTCAGGTCGATGCCGTAGCTGCCGGTGATGGTGGCGGTCAGATCCACGGTCATCTTCTCGCTGGCGGAGGTGGCGGTGCAGGAGATGTCATAGTCGCCGGCCTCCACGTCGGCGGGAACCTTCACGGTGATGCTCACGCCCTGGGAGGAGCGGGCCGGCACATCCAGCGCGGACACGCTGGTGGATTCGCCGGAGGGCTTGATGGTCACGGTCCAGCCGGAGGGCGCGTTGGAGGAGAAGGAATAGTTCTGATCGCTGAGGGTATTGTTGATCAGGGTCGCGCTGTAGGTGAAGGTGGTGTCGTCGGTGCCCTCCTGGGAGGGATACTCCACGGTGAAGCTGCTGTCGCCGATTTCCTCAGCGTTCACCTTCAGGGACAGCTTCATGGTATCGCTGAAGGACTGGCCCTGCGCCTTCAGCTCCACGGTGTAGTCGCCGTCCTCGGCATCCAGGGGGATGTCCAGGTTGAAGTCGATGGCGGTGTTGGTGTTGCCGTCCTTCACGTGCACCAGGCTCACCTCGCGGCTGGAGGTGCTGAAGGTGCCGCTCCAGCCCTCCGGCATGGAGACCACCGACAGGGCGATCTCCTGCGAGGCGCCCGTCCGGTTTTCCACCGACAGGTCGAAGGACAGGCTGTCGCCCGCCTTGACGGTGATCGCCGGATATTCCGTGCTGATTTCCAGGTAGGGGTTCTGCGCCGTCTCCTCGGCCGCAGCCACGCCCATAAGCAGGCACAGCGCCAGCAGCGCCAGGGACATCCGACGGATCCAGGAAAGAAATGCGTTCATCGTGTATTGCTCCCCGTCATGTATTTCATCATCGGCTTGCCTCCGATGTGATGGTTGCAGTATACAGGCCCCACCCAAAATGAACCTGAAAAAAGTCGTGAACAGCCTATGAAATGATCGTGAACAAATTTTTCCCGCCCGCGGAGCCCGTCAGCCGCGCCGGAAGCGCACGGCGTTTCCCCGCGCCGCGTTCGCCCTGCCGCCGCGTCCGAAGCCCTGCTTTCCCGCCCGGCGCGCGGTTCGGGCGATTCCATCGTCCCTTCCGCCGCGGCAGAAGCGGCTCCCATGGCGCGAAAAAAGCCCTGCCGCGCTCATCCGCAGCAGGGCTGTCCGAATCTTCCGTTGTTCCGGGTCAGGGGGCTCAGGGCACGCGCAGGGTGAACACCGCCGTGGGATCGTCATAGTTCTCGTTGGATACCCACAGGGCCGTCCGTTCTGTCAGGTTGTACACCACGCTGTGCACGGTGCAGCCGTTGCCGTCGTCGTTGTTCCAGGTGCGGCGGCCCACGATGGCCAGAATGTCCATGGCGGCCTGCTCGTCGGCCACCACGCCGTTCGTCCGGGCCAGCTCCTCATAGAGGCGGTCGTAGCGATCCGAGCCCTTCTTCTCCGTGGCATCAACGCCGTCATAATAGCCGGGGTTCACGATGAAGTTGGTGATCCACTGGAAGCTTGAGGCCGCCTCCCGCTCGCCCACGTAATCGTCGCCGTCATTGTAGTGCACCACCAGCTGCCGGGCCGCGCCGTCGTTGTCGGTGGCGTCGTTGTCCCCCACCCACTCCAGAATCGCGCTGCGGCCGCTGGCATCCGCCACCATGTAGTGGTAGGACGTCCGCGCCGAGTCGTGCATGTCATAGCTGGCAGCAATCTCCACGGCTTCCTCCACGCTGTCGGCATAGTCCAGGATCAGCCGCAGGAGCGTCGTGGAGGTGAAGTCCGGCTTGTCCGTGTCCTGGCTGGTGGCCACGGTCTTTTCACCGCCCTGGTAGGTCATGTAGATGCCGCAGGCCACGCCCGCGTCGTTCACGCCGTCCAGGGGCGCGTAGGGCGCAGCCAGGCAGATGATCTTGCTCATCAGCCCGTCCAGATCGCCGTTCACGTCAATGCCCAGGAACTGCAGGTCCACGGTGGACACCGAGGCATGCCGCCCCGGATTGGCCTGGGTGGTCACCAGCATGGTGTTGGTCTTGGAGAAGTCGTAGTTCCGGCCGAAGAGCGCGTCCCCATTCGCCGCCGTGGCCGTGAAGGACGAGCAGCCGATCTCCGGATCGCTGATGGTCATGGGGATCAGCCCCTTGGCGATCTTCCCCGTGATGAAGCTGATCAGCTCGCTGTCGCTCTTCACGCCGCCCTGGGCCACAAAGTCATCCAGGTAGAAGCCGCCCTTCACCTGCATCGTGTACACCGAGCCGTCCTTGTGCTCGTCGTTGCGCGCCCGCACATGGCTGATGCTCGTCAGCGTCGCCAGCTCGTTCCCCCACAGGCACCACACCGTCACGCCCAGCGCGATTACCAGCACCAGCACCGCCGCCAGACAGCCCAGCAGAATTTTCTTCCATGTTTTCATCCGTCTATCCTCCGTTTCATTGTTGACACATCAACGTTCTGCATTATACAGGCATGTTGTTGTTTTGTCAACATTTCGCCGGAGGATTCTGCGGACACGCGAAAGGCGCGGAAGGTCTCGCCTTCCGCGCCGTCTGTGCGGGCCTGATCGGCCGTTACTGCCACTGGGTCAGCAGCTCCCGCATCCACTGGTTCACGTCCATGCCGTAGACCTGCCGCAGGCGCTCGGGGGTCAGCGCCTCGTCCATGGCGCCCCGGGCCACGCAATGGCCCTCCTGCATCAGCACGGCGTGGGTGCCGTACCTGCGCGCCAGGCTCAGGTCGTGCACCACGGACAGCACCGCCCGCCCGGGCTTGCTCAGCCAGTCCTGAATCAGGGAGAAAATGTGCTTCTGGTACACCAGATCCAGATGGTTGGCGGGCTCGTCCAGGATGAGGATGGCCGGATCCTGGGCGAACACCTGCGCCAGGAAGGCCCGCTGCATTTCGCCCCCGGAGAGGGTCAGCATGCTGGCGTGGCGCAGCGCCGTCATGCCCGTGAATTCGAGGGCCTGCTCCACCCTGGCCGCGCCCTCCGCGTCCCTGCCCGACAGGAATCCCGCCGAGTAGGCGTAGCGGCCCAGGTTCACCACCTCCTCCACCGTGTAGGCGTAGCCCACGCTGTGCTGCTGGGACAGCACGCCGATTCGCCGCGCCAGCTGCGCAGGCCTGTACGTGCGCACATCCCGGCCATCCAGCGCAATCTGCCCGGTATAGGGCACGCCCTGGGTGATGGCGTGGATCAGGCTGGACTTGCCCGCGCCGTTGGGGCCGATGAGCATCAGCCACTGGCCCTCCTCCAGGCGGAAGGACAGGCCGTCCACCACGGTGTGGCGGTCATAGCGGACGGTAACGTTTTCCGCAGTCAGCATGCGCTCACCTGGCCTTTCTTGTCCGGTAGAAGATGACGACGAACGCCACCGCCCCCACCAGCGAGGTCACCACGCCGATGGACAGCTCAATGGGGCTGAGCAGCGTGCGGGCCACCAGATCCGCCAGCAGCAGGAAGATCGCCCCGGAGAACATGGACGCGGGCAGCAGACGGCGGTGATTGGGCCCTGCCACCATGCGGGCCATATGGGGCATCACCAGGCCCACGAAGCCGATGGTGCCGCCGATGGACACGCACACGCCGATGAGCACCGACACCGCGATGAGGATCATCAGCTTGACCCTGCGGACGTTCACGCCGATGTGCCGGGCATGCTCCTCGCCGATGGCGAAGGCGTTCAGCTCCCGGCCGCAGCCCAGGATCACCCCGCCGCAAAGGAGCAGCGCAGCCGCCAGGTATCCGGCCTGCCGGTAGGTGGTGCCCGACAGGGAGCCCATGGTCCAGAAGGTGATGGTGCGCACCTTGTCCCCGGCGAAGGAGATGATCAGCGACATGACGCTGGAGGCGAACATGGAGAAGATCACGCCGATGAGGATGATGCTGCCCGTGGACAGGGAGCGGTCCAGCACATAGGCCATGGAGAGGATCAGCGCCAGGGACAGGAAGGCGAAAAGCATGGCCATGAACATCACGCCCCCGGATGCAACGCCGGGGATGCGGCTGCCGAAGGCCAGGGCGATCACCGCGCCCAGGGACGCGCCGGAGGACACCCCCAGGGTGGAGCCGTCGGCCAGGGGATTGCGCAGAAGGCCCTGCATGGCCGCGCCGCACAGCGACAGCGCCGCGCCCGTCAGGGCGACGTTCAGCACCCGGGGCAGGCGCACGTTGAGGATGATGTTCCGGGACGTGCCCGCGGCGGATTCCGCGCCGGTCAGCGCGCTCCACAGGACAGATACCGTATTCCCCAGGGGGATGGACACGCTGCCCACGCAGACGCACAGCAGCATGGTTCCCGCCAGAATCAGCAGAAACAGCCCGTAGCCGCGCAGGGAAAGGCGTTCGCGTTTTGCGTTCATGACAACTCTCTCATGTGGTCGGAAGAAAAGCGGGGAGCCCGCCTCATGGGCTCCCCGGGGTGACGTGCCGCTCAGGCGGCAGGGGTTTCCTCGGCATCCAGGCCGTTGATGAAGTTGAACAGCTCGATGGCCGCGTCCTTCAGACGGGGGCCGGGACGGGACACGGCGTTGGAGTCCGCGTTGAGGATGTCGCCGCCGGCCACAGCCTTCAGCTCAGCCCAGCCCTCGCGGCCCAGGATCTCCTCCACGGGGGTGGGGCCCTCGCCGTAGTACATGGTGATGGTCACGATGTAGT
>JBJEYH010000387.1:0-2069 GCA_051886675.1 Aristaeellaceae bacterium | reverse complement strand
CGGCGCGCCCTACGGCGTGGACAGCGGCGAGGGCGGCACGACCTTCTGGTTCGAGCTGCCGCTGGAGGGACACGAACGGAAGCAATAACGCTTGGCGAGGCGCCGGTCGGGCGGGAAAAGCCTGACCGGCGCTTTTTGCGCGGGAAAGCTCCATCCTTCCCCGGCGGGAAGGGGGGAATCCCGCCCGACCGCGTCGCGCCCCGCCCTCCGCGCCCTCCGCCCGACACCCCCACGCGTGTTCATCCGGACCGAAGGCGCGCCACCCGATCGCGGGAATGGGAGTCCAGAGGGCCAGGCGGCCCTCTGGCAGGGTGCAGGGGCAGCGCTCCTGCCGTTCCCACCTTTTCATCTGACGCGAACTGTGCTATAATGACATAATCCTACTTGATCAGGAGGAAATCCATGCGTGAGGGGAAAACCATCGCGGGCAATACCGCAACGGGAACGCTCAAGGTGCTGGCGCTGGCGCTGATGTTTGCGGACCATGCGGGCAAGATGCTCTTTCCCGGGGTGACGGAGCTGCGCATGCTGGGGCGGGCGGCGTTTCCGCTGTACTGCTGGTGCATGGTGGTGGGCTTCTGCCATACGCGCAGCGTGCCGAAGTATCTGCTGCGGGTGCTGGCGGTGGGCGTGATCTCCCAGCCGCTGTACATGCTGGCGCTGAACCATACCTGGCGGGAGCCCAACATTTTCCTGACGCTGCTGCTGGCGCTGTGCGGATTGTGGGCCATGCGGGAGAAGAAGGCCTTCTGTCACCTGTGGGCGCCGCCGGTGCTGCTGATTCTGGCCAGCGCGCTGGGCTGCGACTACGGCTGGCGGGGCGTGCTGCTGGTGTGGCTGCTCTACGCGGTGCGGGACAGCCGGCCGGGCATGGCGGCGGTGATGATCGCCTTCTGCCTGTACTGGGGGAGCACGTCGGTGACCATCAGCCGGATTTTCGGCTGGCGGATCGATCTGCCGGAGCTGCTGTCGCCGCTTCTGTCCCCCTGGACAAGGCTGCAGTCGTGGGCGATCCTGGCCCTGCCGCTGATGCTGGTTCGCTTCAGGCGGAACATCCGCCTGCCGTCGTGGGCGGGGTACGCGCTGTACCCGGCGCATCTGGCGCTGCTGTATCTGCTGGAGGTGCTGGCGTGACCATCGACGTGGAGGAAGCCCTGCGCTATCTGGGCGCGGGCGGTGCGGACGGGAGCCTCCGCCGGGCCATGGCGGATGCGGCGAAGGAGCTGGAAGCGCGGATCACCCCCCGCTGGACGTGGCGCACGTATCGGCTGGCGCGGGAGCCGCTCCGCCCGGAGGGGACGGAGGTCACGCTGTCCGGGAGCCTTGCCCGGCGGATGCTGGCGGACTGCCAGCAGGCGGTGCTGATGGCCTGCACCCTGGGGGCGGAGTTCGACCGGCTGATGCGCGGGACCCAGGCGCGGGACATGGCCCGCGCGGTGATGCTGGACGCCTGCGGCAGCGCGCTGGTGGAAGCCGGGTGCGACGCGGCGGAGAAGGAGATTGCCGGGCGGATGCCGGGGCTGTACCTGACCGACCGCTTCAGCCCGGGGTACGGGGATCTGCCGCTGGAGACGCAGCGGCCCCTGTGCGCGGCGCTGGACGTGACCCGGCGGCTGGGGGTGTCGCTGACGGACACCTGCCTGATGAATCCGCAGAAAACCGTCACGGCGGTCATCGGCCTGGCGGACAGACCGCAGATGGCCCGGATCCGGGGCTGCGCGTATTGCACGATGAACAAAACCTGCGCCCTGCGCAAAGGAGGAAAGCACTGTGGCGTTTGATCAGGAGCAAATCGTCCTGCTGGACGGAGCCATGGGTACCATGCTGCACAGGAGCGGCCTGAAGCCCGGAGAGCTGCCGGAGCTGGTGGCGCTGACCCGGCCGGAGCTGCTGGAGGATATCCACCGGCAGTACATCGGCGCGGGGAGCCACGTTGTCTATGCCAATACCTTCGGGGCCAACCGGCTGAAGCTGGCGGGCACGGGCCACAGCGTGGATGAGGTGGTGCATGCCGCCGTCGCCGCCGCGAAAAGGGCCGCGGAGGGCACGGATTGCCTGGTGGGGCTGGA
>JBJEYH010000386.1:0-2071 GCA_051886675.1 Aristaeellaceae bacterium | reverse complement strand
AATCACCGCCTTCCTGACCCGCAGCCAGAAGCTGCTGGGCATGCTGGCGAAGTAATATCGCAAAAAAAGCGGCCTTCGGGCCGCTTTTTTTGCGTGGCGGAGGAGCGTTCCCTGCGGCAATGCGCCGCTTCCGGCCGGACAGCCTCCGTGCCCCGCCTGATGCCGGATCCGCCGACAGCCGCGGCTCATCCGGCGCAGCCCCCGATCCCGCATCCGACCCCGGGTGCGGGATTTTCGCATGACCGGGCGCGAGTCACTGTCCCGGCGACCCCTGCGGCAAATGCGCCGCTTCCCGGCCGGACAGCCTCCGTGCCCCGCCTGATGCCGGATCCGCCGACAGCCGCGGCTCATCCGGCGCAGCCCCCGATCCCGCATCCGACCCCGGGTGCGGGATTTTCGCATGACCGGGCGCGAGTCACTGTCCCGGCGACCCCTGCGGCAAATGCGCCGCTTCCCGGCCGGACAGCCTCCGTGCCCCGCCTGATGCCGGATCCGCCGACAGCCGCGGCTCATCCGGCGCAGCCCCCGATCCCGCATCCGACCCCGGGTGCGGGATTTTCGCATGACCGGGCGCGAGTCACTGTCCCGGCGACCCCTGCGGCAAATGCGCCGCTTCCCGGCCGGACAGCCTCCGTGCCCCGCCTGATGCCGGATCCGCCGACAGCCGCGGCTCATCCGGCGCAGCCCCCGATCCCGCATCCGACCCCGGGTGCGGGATTTTCGCATGACCGGGCGCGAGTCACTGTCCCGGCGACTGCCCCGCGTCCTCCCACGTCACCACGCCCCGGTAATCCGCCGCGCCCCGCTCCCGGCTCCGTTCCCGGGGCAGCAGCTGGCCTGTCTGCGCGTCAAGGAGCAGGAAGGCGTAATGCAGGTCGCTGCGGACGGGCTGCCCGGGATCATCGGCGGGAGACCAGTCCAGGGCGGGATCCTCCACGTAAATCCCGCTGATCATCCAGGTGGGCACGGCCCAGTAGGCGGCGCCCTGACGCCAGTATTTGCCCGGATCCTTCGCCGCACCCGGCACGTTGTACAGCACATAGCCCAGCTCCACCTCGTCCACCCGGCGGAGGCGGCCTGCCATGATCTCCGCCTCCAGGGTCTGCCGTACCCGGTCGAAGCCGCACAGCGGCATGTCCTCCGCCGCGCGCCCGGTTTCGCGGAGCGTGTCGCCCGAAAAGCTGGCATGCTCCCCGCTGATATAGCGCAGCGTCGCGCCTACCGATGCGCTGTACTCGCCGCCCTTGCCCTCCCGCATGCTGCCGGGCATCCCCATGAAGGCGTGGCCCAGCAGGCGGATCCCGCAGAGCTGCTGGCGGAGGGTCAGGCAGTACTCGCAGCGGCCAACCTGCTTGCCCTGCCTGTCCGTGATCCACCACACAGCCACTTGCGCCGGGCAGCTCAGGTCGAACAGGCCCTCGGGCATCCCGCAGTCCCGGAGCATGGCTTCAGCCATCGTCAGCGCGGCGGATACGTCCTCCCGGCTGCCCGGCGCGAAGGCTGCCGTATCGTAGGGAATATCATATTGCGCACTGTGGAAGATCCCCCTGGGCCGCTGATCGTCCACGCTGCCAATGTCGATGGACAGCATGCCACCCGGGGTGCGGCAGACATCCCAATGGCCGGACGCGGAAATAACCTCGTTCAGGTCATAGGCCACGGTGATCACCGGCAGGGCATCCGCCTGGGGCAGGAGCACCGGCGCGTCCACGGCGATGTCCCGCCAGGGAGTGGCATAGGTCTGCGTCCACTGCGCAGGGGCCTGTGCGCGCAGCTGTGTGATGGTACAGTATTTCTCCGCCGCCGCGCCCAGGGGCAGCAGCAGGGGCAGCAGCAGGGCAAGAAAGCGTTTCATCGGTCAAGCCTCCCGGCGCATTGATGCCCATCAGACGCCGGGCAGAGGCGCGGGGTTTTTGGAGTTCAGGCGCAAAAAAAGATCCGATCCGCGTAAAAAAACCGGGCGCTGATCCGTCTATAAGCATGAAAGGAGGCGAGGGACGGATGGAACAGGACATACTCCGGGAGCAGGCGCTGGTGCAGCTGGTCAACGAGCATCAGCGGATGCTGCTGC
>JBJEYH010000385.1:0-2077 GCA_051886675.1 Aristaeellaceae bacterium | reverse complement strand
GGAGGCGGCGGTCAGCGGCGTGTCCCTGGTGGATTCCATCAACGTGCTGCTGATCGCGGTGTTCTCCGCCCTGGCTACCGGCGGCGCAGTGCTGTCCTCCCAGTATCTGGGCAAGAAGGACCCTGATAACGCCGGCCGCGCCGCGAAAATGCTGTTCTATGTGGTGCTGATCTGCTCCACGGTGCTGATGGCGGCATGCCTCTTGCTGCGCAGGCCGCTGCTGTCGGGCATCTTCGGCGCCATCGACGCGGACGTGATGGACAATGCGCAGATCTATTTCCTGCTCTCGGCGCTGTCCTATCCCTTCCTGGCCATGTACAACGCTTCGGCGGCGCTGCTGCGCTCCATGGGCAACGCCAAGGCCACGCTGAAGGTCTCCCTGGCCATGAACATCCTCAACGTGGCGGGCAACGCCCTGACCATCTACGGCCTTGGCTGGGGCGTGATGGGCGCGGGCCTGGCGACGCTGGTTTCCCGCATCATCGGCGCGGTGGCGGCGCAGTACGCCCTGCGGGATCCGCATGCCAGCATTCCCTATCCCAACCTCCTGAAGCTGGAATGGAACGGCGGTCAGGTGCGGAAGATCCTCACCGTGGGCGTGCCCAGCGGCCTGGAGAACGCCTTCTTCCAGCTGGGGAAGCTGGTGCTGGTGCGCCTGGTGAGCACCTTCGGCACGGCGCACATCGCCGCCAATGCCGTGTGCAGCAGCATCAGCACCTTCCACTGCCTGCCGGGCAACGCCATCGGCCTGGCGATGATCACGGTGGTGGGTCAGTGCGTGGGCGCCCGGGAGTTCGGACAGGCCAGGCACTACATCAAGCGGCTGATGCGGCTGGCCTACGCCTGCATGAGCGTGTTGAACATCGTCCTGCTGATGATCACCCCCTGGATCGTCAGCCTGTACAACCTCTCGCCGGAGGCCACGCGGCTGGCCACCATCTGCGTGTGCATGCACGGCACAGGCTGCATCATCCTCTGGCCCATGGCGTTCACCTTCCCCAACGCCCTGCGCGCCGCGGGCGACGCCCGGTATACCATGGCGGTATCGGCGTTCTCCATGGTGGCGTTCCGGGTGGTATCCGGCTACATCCTGGCCAAGGGGCTTGGCTGGGGCGTGGTGGGCGTATGGACGGCGATGCAGATCGACTGGCTGTTCCGCATCACGATGTTTGTGCTGCGCTACCGCTCCGGCAAATGGGAGACCAAGGTGCTGGTGTAAGGCAGATTCAATCCTCTCCAAGGGAACGCGGCAGCGGAAAAGGGTCAAGGGGCGATGCCCCTTGCGCGGGTGCAGGGGCGGCGTCAGCCCCTGCGCAGGTCTGGGCGGCAGCCCAGGCGCAACACTAAAGAAAAAGAAATAAGGAGCGGAAAGAAGCCAGAGTTTCCAAGCAGGCGACGTCAGTTCGCCCGCGTCGGAAACGGCAGGTTCCGCGTACTGCAAGGGTACGCGCCCCGTCCCCCGCATCACCGCGCGTTCGCAATCTTCCGCGCATCCGTCCTCCGCATCACCGCGTGTCCGCAATCTTTCGCACCCCGTCCCCCGCATCACCGCGCGTCCGCAATCTTCCGCGCATCCGTCCCCCGCATCACCGCGCGTCCGCAATCTTCCGCGCATCCGTCCCCCGCATCACCGCGCGTCCGCGATCTTCCGCGCATCCGTCCCCCGCATCACCGCGCGTCCGCGATCTTCCGCGGCCCGTCCTCCGCATCACCGCGCGTCCGCGATCTTCCGCGCCCCGTCCCCCGCATCACCGCGCGTCCGCGATCTTCCGCGCATCCGTCCTCCGCATCACCGCGCGTCCGCGATCTTCCGCGCCCCGTCCCCCGCATCACCGCGCGTCCGCAATCATCTGCGTCCGCGCCCCGTTCCCCGACTTCTCCGCGCAGGCCCGTCCCGCGCGGATTTTCCGTTGTTCCCCTGTACAAAGGGGCGGAAAAAGGTTTATAATACATTCAAATCGACCATAGAAAGGAAGATCGACCATGCTGGATCAGAATATCGCGCGGGAGGTGCTGGCCCGTGCCGTCAGCACCGGCGGCGACTTCGCCGAAATCTTCATGGAGGACAGGATCGACC
>JBJEYH010000384.1:0-9198 GCA_051886675.1 Aristaeellaceae bacterium | reverse complement strand
GCAGGATGGCGTCGGGGTCGGCCCGGGCGTTTTCCCACAGGCAGGCGTTCTCCAGACGGGCCCTGCGGCCCACCTGCGCCCCCCGGCCCAGCACCGTGCCAGGCCCCAGCACCGCGCCGCTCTCCACCTGCGCGAAGGGCCCCACGTAGCACCGGCCCGTCACGCGCACCCCGCCGGGCAGACGCACCCCCGGCGCGACAATGGCGCTGCCCCGCCGTGCTCCCCGCACCGGCAGGCCCACCCGGCCCTCCAGCAGATCCCGCTGGGCCTGGCGGTAGCTCTCCGTATCCTCCACCGCATGCCAGTAGCACCGCAGGGGCACGCTGTGCGTGGGAATCCCCCTTTCGCGCAGCGCGCCCAGCACATCGCCAAGCCGCTCCGCAGCAGGCAGCTGCCGCAGGGTTTTCCCCGCCAGCGCCAGCGCCCCCAGGGACGCATGGGGCGCTTCCGCCGCCACAGCCTCGCAGGAGCCGCCGTTTTCCCCGTGACGGGCGATGATCGCGGACAGATCCATGTCCGTCACCGCGTCGCCCCGCAGGAGCAGCGCAGTCTCCGCGTCCTCCGGCCAGCCCTGGCCGAAGGCGACGCTCACGCCGTAAAGGCTTCCGTCCCCCAGGGCGGCCATCAGCCGCTCGTCCCGGCTGATCACCGTCGCCCGCCGGATCCCGTGCCGCCGCACCAGATGCAGCGCCAGCCCCGCCAGCGGTTCGTCCAGCAGGGGCAGCATGGCCCCCGGAAGCCCCTGCGTCATGGGACGCAGCCCTTCTCCGCCCATGACGTCCGTGATCACCGCCTGCATGCCCGTCGCCTCCCCGCGTTGCATAGCGCCATTGTATGCAGCGGAGACGCTTTTCATTCCTCCCGGCCCGTCATGTGCTTCAGCAGGGCCGCCATGGGCCGGCGGTATTCTTCCCGCATCCGCGTGCCGGAGGGAATCCGTCCGATCTCCGCGGCCCGGCGCAGCGCCTGCTCCTGCATCACGGCCTGCCTGCCCACGCCGTCCCTCCGGGCGATTTCCGCCCGCTCCCACCGCAGCGCCCAGGCCCGCAGATGCCGCTCGCGCATGCGGTGGATCTCCGGCACGGGCGCAAGACGCCGGAACCCGCCCAGCCGCTGCGCCCTTTCGCAGGCCGAGCACACGCCGCAGGGCGCGCACCGCTGCCCGAAGGCCTGGGCGATCCCCTGCTGCAGGCAGCGTCCGCTCAGGCACCAGTCCAGCAGCGCGCCGGTCTCCCGGGCGGCCCTGCGCCAGGTTTTCCAGCTCTCCCGCCGGCTCCGCACAAGATGCTTCCGCCGGATTTCCAGCGCCGCTGGATCCAGCAGCAGCACGCAGTCCGCGCTTTTGCCGTCCCGGCCCGCCCGGCCGAACTGCTGCGCCAGATCCAGCATCGTTTCCGGCAGGCCGTTGACCACGATGCAGCGGATGTCCGGCACGTCAACGCCCATGCCGAAGGCGGTGGTGGCGGCCAGCACCTCCGTTTCGCCCTGGGTGAAGCGCGTCTGCGCCGCCAGACGTTCCTCCCGGGCCATCCCCGCGTGATAGTGCTCCGCCGCCATGCCCTCCCCGCGCAGCAGCATCGCCAGACGCTCCGTCTCCCGGCGGGTGCGGCAGAAGATCACCCGCTTTTCCCCCGCGTGCTCCTCCATGAGGAGCAGGATCGTCTCCTCCGGGCGGATGGTGGTGTGCAGAGCCATGCGCAGGTTTTCCCGCGTCACCGGCAGCACCACCTGCCTGGGACGGCGCATGCCAAGGCTCCGGGCGATGTCCCGGCGCATGGCGGCGTCCGCCGTGGCGGTCATGGCGCACAAGACAGGCCGTGCGGGCAGCGCGGCCAGAAACTGATCCAGCTGAGCGTAGGCCGGGCGGAAGCTCTCGCCCCAGCGGGGCAGGCAGTGCGCCTCGTCCACCACCATCAGCCAGGGCGGACGGGCCTGCACCACACGGCGGAAGCGCGCGCTTTGCAGCCGCTCCGGCGACACCAGCGCGATCCTCGCCTGCCCCGACGCCAGACGCGCCAGGGACGCGTCCCGCTCCTCCTCCGTCTGCAGGCTGTCCAGGCACACGGCCTCCAGGCCGTGCTTCTCCAGCCCCCGCAGCTGATCCCGCATCAGGGCGATCAGCGGCGATACCACCAGCGTCCAGCCCTCGTGGAGAACCGCGGGCAATTGCCAGCACAGGGACTTGCCCGCCCCCGTGGGCAGGATGCAGATCAGATCCCTGCCCCGCAAAAGCGCGTCCACCGCCTTCTCCTGCCCCGGACGAAAGCCCTGCAGACCGAAGATGGTCTGCAGGGCCTGAAGGCGCCGCGCTCGCTCATGGCGCGGCATCAGAAGCGCCTCCCCACACCGCCGCCGTGGCTGCCGCCGGAGGAGGAGGTATGCACGCCGCTGCCGCCGCCGGGATGGCCGCCGCCGTGACCGCCGCCCTGGGGAGGAGGCGCGTTGCGGGTGCGGATCACGTTCTGGCGCAGGAAGGTTTCGTCGTCCCGGGTCAGCCGGCAGGAGGTGTTGCCCGCCAGGTCGTAGCGGTACGCGCCGCCCTTGAGGCTGTAGCGGGAGGTGACCGCCAGATACAGCGCCGCCGCCACCGCCAGACCCGCCAGTGCGGCCACCAGCGCCTCCGTCCCGGTGAGGGCGTTGTAGATGCCGCTGATCCGCCTGCCGGTCTGCGCGTCGTAGCGGAAGGAGCCCTCCTGACGGCCCTTGCGCAGGAAGGTTTCCAGCCTGCTGAGCAGGGCGATGGCCGACTGGCCGTACTGCCCGGCTGCCAGCTGATCGTAGCTGCAGTCGAACAGCTCGTTGAGGCGGCTGTCGGTGATGTAGTCGATCATCACGCCGGAGGTGCTGATGCAGGGCACCCGGTTGCGCATGTCGATCAGGTACAGCAGCCCCGCCTTGTCATCGCCCAGGCCGTAGCCGCCCCGCTCGTAGTACA
The DNA here is from genome assembly GCA_051886675.1 of Aristaeellaceae bacterium. Taxonomy (GTDB): domain Bacteria; phylum Bacillota; class Clostridia; order Christensenellales; family Aristaeellaceae; genus UBA11524. The sequence continues at coordinate 6,263 of JBJEYH010000384.1, read as the reverse complement.
GGTCGGCGAAGTCCTGGGAGTCGTTGTAGCCGGGGGCCGTGCTGGTCACCACCACCGCGTCCATCTGGTAGGTGTCCCGGATGCGGGTGATGATTTCCTCCATCTGCCGGATTTCCGCCTGGGTGAACAGCCCCGCGTCGTCCACCACCATCTCCCCGGCCAGGGCCAGGCACGGCAGCACCAGCAGCGCCGCGGTCAGGCACAGGATCCGTATCATCCGCTTTACCACAGCCACGCACCTCCCGCGCACAACAGCCCGAACACGATCAGCCCGGCCCCCAGGCACCACACAAGCAGCCTGCCCCTGTTCACCGGGAGCTTCCCGCAGACCTCGCCCGTCTGTCCGTTCATCATGTAGTAGTAGCTGGCGTTCCCGCCCTTGCCCCTGCCCTTCCAGGTCAGCACCCAGGCGGGCAGCAGCACATAGCGCATCCGCGTCTTTTCCGCGCGGAAGGCCGTGCTGCCGTTCAGGGTATCATAGGTGTGATCCCGCTTCATCATGCCGGGCACCAGCGATTCCACCTCGCGGAGCATTTCGGCCCTGGCGCTTTCCTCGGGCACGTCCCGCATTTCCGCCATGAAGCCGCTGAGATACTCCGGCGTATAGGTCTTCATCTCCCCGTAGCGGTAGGGATGAATCCCCTCCGACAGCGTGCGGTCGGCGCTGCTCAGCGCCCGCCTGAACAGGTTGCGGAAGCTGACCTTCCCCTCCCGGCGCACCCGGAAATGCCGGGTGGTGGTGACGGTATACTGGGGGCCGTGGGCCACGCTGACCCTTGTGCCCTCGCCGTCGAAGGTGGCGCTGCCTTCCACGTCGCCCATCCAGTAGGGATAGTACACGCCGGTAAAATCCTCCAGCTGCGCCTGGGAATAGAAGCCCCTGTCGACAAACTTCTTCCCCGCGATGAACTTCGCGAAGGCATCCCGGGCGCCCTGCTTGTCCAGGGCAAAGGGAATCACGCCGTCGGGGCGGAAGTCGCCCTCCAGCCTGTCGCTGAGCACCACGGGATTGTGGCAGTAGTAGCAGCGGGTGGCGGCGGTGGTGGCGGTGGTGACAATCTGCGCGCCGCAGCTGCGGCAGTGATAGGCCCGGTAGCCCTCCGCGGAGGGCTGCTCCAGGGTTTCGGGCCGGGCCCCGTCGTCGGACCGGGTGTTCTGCTCCTCCGTCAGATCGTCCCGGGACAGCACCTGTCCGCAGTACAGGCACTTGAACTGCTGGCTGGCAGGGTCAAACTCCACGTAGCCGCCGCAGCAGGGACACTTGAAATCCGTGATCTGGCTCATGCCGCTCTGTCCTTTCTCGGTAGGGTATCTGTGTTTCTTCATCATACCACGATCCGCGCCCAAGGGCAAGCGCAAATGCGCCCGGAGCCCGCCGCGGCGCGGCCTGGCCGGCCCTGCTCCTTCCCGTTTTTTGGCGAAAAGCCGTGAATCTCCCTTGACGGATTCGCCGGAACGTTGTATCATGAACATGGCTTGGAATATGTTTCATCACTGCGCCTGTGCGCATCGGCTGCCTGCGGCGGTTCATCCGATCTGTCCTGCTGGTGTCCTGTTGCTGCGAGCGCGCGATGTAAACCCTTACATCCATACCATCCAGGTCACTTCTGAACAGAAAGGACGAACGCTCATGGAATTTTTGGAGAAACTTTCCCTGGCCGGTCTGGTGCCCGTCATCGCCATCAACGACGCTGATGACGCTGTGCCGCTGTGCAAGGCCCTGTCTGACGGCGGCCTGCCCGTGGCCGAGATCACCTTCCGTACCGCCGCCGCGGAGGAGTCCATCCGCCGCGTACACCAGGAGCTGCCCAACGTGCTGCTGTGCGCCGGCACCGTGCTGACCACCGAGCAGGTGGATCGCGCCGTGAACGCGGGCGCTGCCGCCATTGTTTCCCCCGGCCTTTCTCCTGAGATCGTTGAATATTGCGTGGCCAAGGGCATTCCCGTGTGCCCCGGCACTGCCAATCCCTCCGACGTGCAGATCGCCATCCGCTGCGGCCTGAAGGCTGTCAAGCTCTTCCCCGCCGAGGCTGTGGGCGGCCTGAACCTGATCAAGTCCATGGCGCCCGTCTATCCCGACATGAAGTTCATGCCCACCGGCGGCATCAACGAGAAGAACATGCTGGATTACCTGGCCTTTGACAAGATCCTGTGCTGCGGCGGATCCTGGATGTGCCCCAAGGACGCCATCGCCGCCAAGGACTGGGATCGCATCACCGCCGCCACCCGCTCCGCCGTGGACAAGATGCTGGGCTTCGAGCTGCGCCACGTGGGCATCAACACCGAGAACGCCGAGGAATCCCTGAACGTGACGAAGAAGATCGCCGCGCTGATGGGCTGGCCCGTCAAGGAAGGCAATTCCTCCAACTTCGCCGGCGTGGGCTTCGAGGTCATGAAGAAGATGGGCCGCGGCAGGAACGGCCACATCGCCATCGGCACCAACAGCGTGCCCCGCGCCAAGTGGCATCTGGAGCAGCGCGGCTTCAAGTTCATTGAGGATTCCGCGGTGATCAAGAACGGCAAGATGATCGCCATCTACCTGGAGGATGAAATCGGCGGCTTCGCCTTCCACCTGGTCCAGAAGTAAGAGGGGCTTCGTCCCTTTTCTCCGCCAGCCCTGTCCGGCGCTTGCGTTTCGCGCACGCGGCCCAGCTCGCCTGACGCCTTCAATGCTGGCGGAGCCTCATCGCCCGTTTTTCCCCCACACGCGTGGGTTCCGGGGCTTCGCGCCCCTGCCTTAGATTTCATATGCTTTGAAGGAGGAGATTCCAATGGCTAAGGTTGTTACCTTTGGTGAAATCATGCTGCGTCTGAAGTCCCCCGCTTACGAGCGTTTCTTCCAGAGCCCCGCGCTGGAGGCTACCTTCGGCGGCGGCGAGGCCAACGTCTCCGTGTCCCTGGCCAACTATGGCATGGATACCGCTTTCGTGACCGTCCTGCCCAAGAACGACATCGGCGAGGCCTGCATCCGTGAGCTGCGCGGCTTCGGCGTGGATACCAGCAAGATCGTCCGCAAGGACGGCCGCATGGGCATCTACTACCTGGAGACCGGCGCTGTGCAGCGTCCCTCCAAGGTGATCTATGACCGTGCCGGCTCCGCCATCGCGGAAGCCAAGCCCGGCGACATCGACTGGGACAAGGCCTTCGAGGGCGCGACCTGGTTCCACCTCACCGGCATCACCCCCGCCATCTCCCAGGGCGCGGCTGATCTGTCCCTGGAGGCCGTCAAGGCTGCCAAGGAGCGCGGCATCCATGTGTCCTGCGACCTGAACTACCGCAAGAACCTGTGGAAGTACGGCAAGGACGCCAAGGAAGTCATGACCGAGCTGGTCAAGTATGTGGACACCGTCATCGCCAACGAGGAAGACTTCCAGAAGTCCCTGGGCCTGAAGGCTGAATCCCAGGGCGACGTGGAGGCCGGCGAGCTGAACGTGGAAAACTACAAGGCCATCGCGGCGCTGGCCATGGCCACCTATCCCAACATCAAGCGCGTGGCCATCACCCTGCGCGAGAGCAAGTCCGCCACCCATAACGACTGGCGCGCCTGCCTGTACAACGGCAAGGACTTCTTCCTCTCCCGCAAGTATGCCATCACCGACATCGTGGACCGCGTGGGCGGCGGCGACTCCTTCGGCGGCGGCCTGATCTACGGCCTGAACACCTACGCCGACGAGCAGACTGCCCTGGAGTTCGCCGTGGCTGCTTCCTGCCTGAAGCACACCATCATCGGCGACTACAACCGCGTGTCCGTGGGCGAGGTCGAGTCCCTGATGAAGGGCTCCGGCAACGGCCGCGTGCAGCGCTGAGTTTCACCATCCCCCGGCCCCGGCGGATCCGCTCCGTCCGGGGCTTTTCTTTTGCCCATGTTCGCCTTGCCAGCCGGTGAAAAGGATGATACAATAAAGAAAAGCAGCCGACGTTTCTTTCATCCGCCCCGGAAGGCTTCAGCGGGCGCGGCAGGTTTTCCGTACCATCCATACCGCACGAAGCATGACAAACCGGGGTCTCCCGCCCCGCACAGCGCTGCGCATCCGCGCCCGCAGGCCGTCAGGGGGACTATCCGCAGTATCCTCTCCAACCCATGACAACAAGGAGGTACGATCATGGCCGCATCCGTCTGCCCTGCAGCGCGCACGACCCTCCCCGCCCTCCGGCTGATCGGCCGCACAGGCACCCGCTGGGCCGACTGGTGGGCCGGCGGCTGGTTTGACGCGCTGGAGCACCACACCGTTCCCCCCTATGACCCGGATTATCTGGACTGCATCCGCGCCTGCGACGGGCAGGAGGAAGCGTGGATCGGCATGCTGTTCCCCGCGGACGCCCCGGTGCCGGAGGGCTATCGCGCCATCGGGCTGCCTGCCGGGGACTACGCGCTGATCCTCCTGCGGGGCCGGGAGGACGATCCCGGCCTGTACGGCTCATCCGCCCGGGCCCTGTGCCTTCAGGCCATGGAAGCCCTGGGCATGACCCCTGCCCCGGGCCTGACGCTGGTGCGCTACAACTGCCCCCGCTTCACCACCCCCGACGCGGAGGGCTGCGTCATCGTGGACTATCTACTGCCGCTGAAGGGAGTTGAACAGCATGCGTCTGGGTGAAATCTGCCTGCTGACCCGGGACGTTCCCCGGCTTGCGGCCTTCTACGCCGCGCTGCTGGGGGTGGACGCCGCCACCGACGACCCCGTCCATCAGACCATCATCGCCGATGAAACCATGCTCACCATCCTTCATGACGATCGCGCGGGCGATGCGCCCACCGCGTCCGTGGCCTTCTCCGTGGAGGACATGGATGCGGAATACCGCCGATTGCAGGCCCTGGGCATGCCCATCCTGCAGCCCCCGGAGAAGAAGCCCTGGGGCGCGGTGAACATGATTGTCCGGGATCCGGACGGGCATCCGGTGTATCTGCGCACGCTGCCCGGCGCGGAACCCCTTGGCCCGCTGAACCGCTTCTATCAGGCGCAGGAGGAGCGGGTCCGGCTGCTGACCAGCGCGCTGAAGGCCCGGGAGCTGCCCTACAGCGTGGGCTGGTACAACGGGCACTATCACCGCAACGGCACAGGAGGCTTTTCCCGGGACAGCTTCCCGATCCCGGTGATCACCGTGGCCGGCCGCTGCGACCTGGAGGTTCAGCCGGACATGCTGGCCGTCACGGTGCGGCTCCCCCGGCAAACCGCGCTGACGGCCACCCTTGCCTGTCTCGACGGCCTGACGTGGGAGGCGTACGGCGCGGAGGACTGTCTGAGCGACCTGTATCATGAGGGGCTGGACGTGGCGGAATTCCGCCGCCGGGTGGAAGCGACGACGGAAAAGGAAATCTGCCTGTCCATTCAGCTGCCCGCCGACGCACAGCCCGAGAGCGTCGTGCGCTGTCTGCTGGACGCGCTGCGCGACAGCGGCCTCGCCCTGTGAAGAAGGAAGGATGCATCCGCCATGAAGCAGTTGATCACCATACAGCATACGCAGTCCCAGCACCACATCAGCGGCATGGTCGGCTCCTGGACGGACTGGGATCTGACGCCCCTGGGCATCGAGCAGGCCCGGCGCATCGGCGCTCGCCTGCAGGAGCAGCTGGCCGGGCAGACCTGGGTGATGTACACCTCGGATCTGCTGCGGGCGCGGCGCACGGCGGGGATCATCGGCGACTGCCTTGGGGTGACGCCCATCCACCACGTGGCCCTGCGGGAGCGGAACCTGGGCTGCGCCGCGGACAAGTCCGTCCAGTGGCTGAAGGAGCACATGACCGCGCCCGAGCGCACGGTGGACGACCGGCTTTTCCCGGACGCGGAGAGCCGCCGGGATGCCTGGAACCGTCTGCGGCCCTTCTTCCAGCAGCTGACGGACAGCGGCGAGGAACGGATCATCCTCGTATCCCACGGGGATCTGCTGGGGATGCTGTTCGCCATGTGGCTGGGGCTGGACGTGAGCTTCCTGAACCACGCGGAGCTGACGGGCATGGCGGGCGGCGTGAGCCTGCTGGAGGAGCGGGACGACGGCCGGCGTATCATCCGCCGGCTGAACGACACCTCGTATTTGCTGTGACTTTTTTCGCGCGGGCCCTTGTTTTCAACCCATGAACATGCTATGATTGATTCGCCGCGGGAATCACCCTGCGGCGCAACACTGTACCAATGCAAGGAGGATTCCCCATGAAGAAGCTGCTTGCCCTTGTGCTGGCCCTGGTCATGACCCTGACCATGACCGCCGCCATCGCCGAAACCACGGTCTTCACCTACGAATCCCGCGGCGTGCAGGTGCCCGCCACC
>JBJEYH010000383.1:0-2097 GCA_051886675.1 Aristaeellaceae bacterium | reverse complement strand
TCCTCCAGCTCGCTCTCCCCCACGCACTTGCCCACGTCCAGCAGGCAGCTCTCCAGATAGGTCAGCTCCTCCACGGTCTTTTCCTTCTGCAGGGCGGCGGTCTCCCGGGCGGAGCGGGCCTTCTGATACTTCCTGAAGTAGCGCTGGGCGTTCTGCACGGGGGTCAGCTGGATGTCCAACTCCACGGTGATGTCCCCGCCGTTCTCGTCGTAGAAGTTGGGTAGCCGGGCCTCGGTCATGCCCTTCTTCAGCTGCCACAGATTCGCGTTGATGATCTCGCCCTTGAGCCGGTATTCCTCCATGCGCGCCGCGGAGGCCAGCTCCTCCTCCTGCAGGGCCAGCTTCCGCTCGCAGCGGTCGATCTGCCCCTTGAGCAGCCGCACCATGGACGCGCTCTTCTGGTTGATGCGGTCCTGCCGGTCCCTCGCGCCGAAGTACCGCTCCAGCGCCTGGCTCACCGTGGAACACGCGTGCTGCCGCTCCAGCGGACGGCTCAGGTACGGGAAGGCGAACACGTCCTCCGCGTCCCCCGTTTCCGACAGCAGCACCTGGGGGTTCGCCATCTGCGGCAGCCGCAGGATCAGATCCGCCAGCCGGGCCGCGGCGTCCTGCATGTCCGCCGGGCGGTCGGTTCCCGGCTCCAGCACCCGGAAGGCCAGCTCCTTCGCCGCGGGGTTGGACAGCCCCGCCACGCTGGCGGCCAGCGCCTTGTGCAGGGGCACGTCGCCCTGGGCCTGCAGGCGCGCCAGCAGCGCGTCCGCCGTGATCTGCCCGGGATCCAGCTTGTCCTGGGCGGGGGGCGGCAGGTAGTCCAGGCCCGGCTGGATCTGCCGCACGCGGCTCATTTCGGCGTTGACGTGCCGGGCGGCCTCCAGGATGCGGCCTTCGCCATCCACCAGGATCAGGTTGGAATGCCGGCCCATCATCTCCAGGATCAGCCGGCGCAGCACATGATCGCCCATTTCGTCCACGGCGTCCATGTCGAGGTACACCACCCGGTCGCCGCCGATCTGCCGCACCGACTGCACCCGCGCGCCCATCAGCTGCTTGCGCAGCAGCATGCAGAACATGGGCGGCTCCAGCGGATTGGGGAAGGTGGAATTCGTCAGATGGCAGCGGGCGTTGTTGGGCGAGGCGCACAGCAGCAGGCGGCGGTTCTCGTTCCCGGCGCGGATCAGGAGAATGACCGTATCCTTCTCCGGCTGGGTGATTTTATCAATGCGGCCGCCGTTAAGGGCAGCGTTCAGCTCCCGGGCGGCAAAGCCGATGGTCAGTCCGTCCATGGGCATGGGGAATCCCCCTTCATCATCAAATCATCCACCCTATTATAATGCATCCGGCGCAAAATGCCAACCCTGTCATACACAGCCGCCGCGGGACATACATTCCACCAAACCCATGGAGATAGAGGAGGCCGAAAGCGGTGAAGCTGAAATGGAAGCGTGCAGACCTGGAACGGATCCTGATTGTATGCGCGGCGGCGCTGGTGGTGGCGCTGGCCCTGCGCAGCGGAACCCCCGCCACCGAGGTGCTCTACGAGGAGCCGCCGCTGACGGTCGCCGAGACCATGGTGGAGGCGGAGGGCGCATCCGACGTGCCCACCATCGCCACCGTCTGCTGGTACCGGGACGGGGATGGCTATCTGGTGCCCGTCACCCGGCAGATCCCCCAGCAGGACGGCATTGCCAAGGCGACCCTGGCGCTGATGGTGAAGTCCAGCGAGAATGATCTGGCGGCGGCGCGGATGGGCCTGACCAACATCATCCCCGAGGGCACGACCTTCGACCTGGACATCAGCGACGGCCGGGCGCGCGTCGACATGAGCAGGGAAGCGCTGGACTGCGCCTCCGCCGAGGACGAGCTGCTGATGGTCCAGGGCACGGCGGCGGCGCTGTGCGGCTTCGACACGGTGGACGAGGTGACCTTCCTCTTCGACGGGCAGAAGCGCAGCCAGCTGACCCACGGCACGGACGTATCCGGCGCCTTCAGCCAGAACAGCGTCAACGTGGAGAGCGTGCCGACCATGGCCACCGGCAGCGCCTATGCCTCCCAGGTGCAGCTGTACTTCCCCTCGGCCAGCGGGAATCTGCTGGTGCC
>JBJEYH010000382.1:0-2101 GCA_051886675.1 Aristaeellaceae bacterium | reverse complement strand
TCCCGGCGGATGCTGTCCAGCCCGTCATAAATCAGGTCGTCATAAACCGGCGTCAGCTCCTCCTGGGGGGCCTGACGGTCATCGTGCCTTTTCCTTGCCATGTTGGATCAATCACCTCGCATATCATGAACGTCGGGGCCGGGCGGATTATTCCCCGGCCAGCAGACCGTTTTTGCCGATGGCGTTGAGCAGCTGAATGTTCTCCACCAGGTAGCCCAGGCCCATCACCGTGCAGTCCTCCGGCTCCTTGGCGATCAGCACGGGAATGCCCAGCTCCGTGGCGATATACTGGTCCATGGCAAACAACTGCGCGCCGCCGCCGGTCAGGTGGATGCCGCCGCGCATGATATCCGCCGCAAGCTCGGGCGGCGTGCGCTCCAGCACCCACTTGATGGCCGCGATAATGGCCTTGCAGGGCTCCCGCAGGGCTTCGTAGGCCTGGGCGGAGGTGAACTCGATGTCCATGGCCTGGGGGGAGAGCAGATCCCGCCCGCGGATGCGCACCTGCCGCCCCTCCACCAGGGGCATGGCTGTGGCCAGGTCGATCTTCACGTCCTCGGCGGTGCGGTCGCCGATGAGCATGTTGAACTCCCGCTTGATGTAGTTGATAATGGCTTCGTCCATTTTCGCGCCGCCCACCTGGACGCTCTGGGCCACCACGATGCCGCCCAGGGATACGATGGCCACGTCCGTGGTGCCGCCGCCGATGTCCACCACCATGCTGCCCACCGGCTCGTACACCGGCAGACCCGAGCCGATGGCCGCCGCGAAGGGCTTCTCGATCAGGTAAACGGTCTTCGCCCCGGCGATTTCCGCCGCCTCGGACACGGCCTTGCGGGCCACGGCGGGCAGGTTGGCCGGCACGGACACGACCACCTTGGGCTTGACCACGTGGCTGACGCCGATGGCCTTGCGGATAAAGTAGCGCAGGAGCATCTCCGTCAGGTCGAAATCCGCGATGGAGCCGTTTTTGATGGGCTTGACCACGGTCAGCGCCTCGCTGGTGCGGCCCATGAGGAACTTGGCCTCGTCGCCCACGGCGCGGACGTTGCGCTTGTTGCCGCTGTCGATGACCACCATGGTGGGCTCGCTGATCACAATGCCCCGGCCGCGCACATAAACCACCGTATTGGAAGTACCCAGGTCGATACCGATCTCAGGTGCGAAAATTGCCATGCTATCCCATCCTCAATTCTCAATCATGCGTCCGATGCGGCCAGCCCCAGCACGTTCAGCCCCGCCTCAAGCAGGAGGCGCCGGGTCAGGGTCAGGGGAAGGCCGATGACGTTGCTGGCCGAGCCGGAGATTTCCTCCACCCACAGCCCCGCGATGCCCTGCAGCGCGTAGCTTCCGGCCTTGTCCATGGGCTCGCCCGTGGCGATGTAGGCGCGGATCTCCGCATCGGTCATTTCGCCGAAGCGCACAGCGGTGGCATCCACGCCCGCGTGCACGCCGCCCCGGGCGTCCACCACGCACACGCCCGTGTACACATGATGCCAGCGCCCCGACAGACGCCGCAGCATGCGGAAGGCATCCTCCTCATCCCGGGGCTTGCCCAGGGGAGCGTCGTCCACGGCCACCAGCGTGTCCGAGGCGAGGATCACCTTGCCCGGATGCAGTCGCGCGCCCGCCTCCGCCTTGCGGCGGGAAAGCTCCGCCACCGCGTCCCGGGCGCCCAGGGCGCAGCGCTCGTCCACTTCGGGCGCGTCAATGATAAAAGGAATTCCGGTCAAAGCCAGCAGCTCCCTGCGGCGGGGAGACGCCGATGCCAGTACAAGCAGGGGTTCGTTCGTCAAAAGGATCTGCCTCCAATGCATAAGACAATCCAGTCTGTATTATACCACATCCGCGGCGCAGATGGAAATGCTTCTCGTAAAAATTCGCCGAATGGTCACAGAAATGTTCCCGGGGTAAAAGAAAAGGCGGGAGCGCCTGATGACCGGGCGATTCCCGCCTGCTTGCGAGCGGAATGGGGGACGTTACTGGAACCGGGACAGGTCGACCTTGCGCAGGGCCGCCAGCAGGATGAAGCCCAGCGCCACAGCGACGGCTTCGCCCACGGCGACCTCCAGCATGGTCATCCACAGGGGCAGGGCATAGA
>JBJEYH010000381.1:0-2103 GCA_051886675.1 Aristaeellaceae bacterium | reverse complement strand
CGCCGCTCCCTTGGTACAGTTTCTTTTCAACTTTACAGGCGTCCGCCGCTTCCGGGCAATCAACCCTCCTGTTCCTCAAAATCCGTACAGAACGAACCGCCGCCTCAGGCCATGGCGCGATCCGCTGAACTTCCCCTTACGGATGCACGATCATCACCGAGCCCCGCACGTCCCCCGCCGGCAGCATCAGCAGCGCGCCGTAGCGCTGCTCAAAGTCCGCCACGGCCAGCCCTACGCCCGGGCAGGCCGGATCCGCCGCGCCCATCAGCAGGATGATTCCTCCCTGGCTCATGCGGGGGAAGAAAAACTGCAGCCCCGCCATGGTGGGCGCGTACAGCCCCGCGTCCATGTACACCAGGGCGAACCGCTCCTCCTCCAGGTCCAGCGCCGTCTCCGGGAACCAGCCCTGCTTCACCACGGCCCTGTCCGGGTTGGGCAGACGGGCCAGCACACCCTCGGCCTTCGCGTCGGCGTAGCGGCCGGGGCGCGCGGTGGTGTCGGGCAGCTTCTCCTTTTCCGCCGCCACGTCCCGCGCGTCCAGCCCCGCGAAGGTGTCGAACAGGTACAGCGTCCGCTCCGGCATCAGCGCGCTGAGCTGCCAGGACACATCCCCCTGATAGCACCCCACGTCCGCCGCCGCGCCGGGCACCCCCAGGGCGTCCAGCCGCTGAGCCGCATGCCGCAGCGCAGCCCCCGCCACGGAAAACTGCTTCGTCAGCTCGTTGAGGAAAATCACGTCCCCCAGGTAGCCGGCTTTGATCACCGTGTAGCGCAGGCTGTTGGCCGTATCGTCATCCGCGGCGGCAATGACGATCACGTCCGGGTCGAAGCCCACCGACAGATCCACCGGCATCACCGGCATCTCGTCGAATTCGTCCTTCAGGTCGCCGTTGTCCTTGAACACGTTCCAGGCCTCCGGACGGGTATCGCCCAGGCCCACCACCTTCATTTCGAGGGGATTGAGCAGCTCCGCCGCGTTCACAATCAGGCTGGAGCAGCCCACCACAACCACTTTCTTCATCCGTTACCCTGTCCTTTGCGTTTATTCCTGCCCGGCGGGAGCTTCCGCATCCATCAGCTCGCAGCTGCCGTCCGTCCGGTTGTAGCGGCAGGTGGTGCAGTCGCTGACGTAGCCCACATACTTCTCGTTGTTCACGTACGCCCCGCAGGCTCCCTGATGCGGCACGAACGCCTGCAGGCACAGGTCGCCCACATAGTTGCAGTAGGAGGCCTTCGACCCGCAGTAGCGGCAGATGTAGTCGCTGCACACGTTCTCGCGGATCAGGAAGCCGTCGTAATTGCGGAAGGTCTTGCGCCTTGTCTGTCCTTTCGGCATGGAAACCGCTCCTTTCCATTCCATCTGCTTCATCATAGCGCGATGAAGCGAAATTGAACAGTAACACAGGCTACTTGCGTCAAAAAAGTGTCAGGCCTCCGCCGCAAAGGCATGTAGCAAAGGCTACACATCGCTTTTCTTTTGCGGGGAGTTGTGTTACAATCGGCCCATCGGAGCGCATACATGGGCGCGGAAAGGGAGCGCAGCAGCATGGAAACCGTGGTGATTCTGGGGGCCGGCATGATGGGCCGGGCCGCCCGCAATCTGCTGAACCTGAACCAGATGGAGCTGGTGGCCATCGGCGACAACAACCCCCGGGTCTGGGACACCCAGGCCGAGGTGCAGATTCTCCCCGTGGCCGAGGCCCTGCAGGCCGACCCGGACTACGTGCTCATCGGCGTGATCGACCAGGAGCGCTCCGGCCAGCTGATCGCCCAGACCAGGGAGCTGGGCTACACAGGGCGCATCATGGCCCTGAGCGACGTATACACCGCCTTCGACGTGCGGGGGGCGACCTTCCGGCGCATGGCCGACCGGCTGTGCCAGCGGGGTGTGCCCGGCGCGCTGGCGGAGCTGGGCACCTACCGGGGCGACTTCGCCTGGCAGCTGAACGACCGCTTCCCGGATCGGAAGCTGTACCTGTTCGATACCTTCGAGGGCTTTGACGAGCGGGACGTCCGCACCGAGCATGCCAAGAGCCACGCGCAGGCCCGGCCCCGGGACTTTTCCGCCACCAGCGAGCAGGACGTGCTGGCCCGCATGCCCTA
>JBJEYH010000380.1:0-2107 GCA_051886675.1 Aristaeellaceae bacterium | reverse complement strand
GCGGGATCCGCTGACGGGGCTGCCGGTGATCGTGGTATCCCGCCGGGCCGCGCGGGGGCTGACGTCCCTCCCCGCCCCGGGACAGCTGCTGCCGGGCATGCGGCTGATCAGCGTGCGGACGGCGGCGGGCGCCGCGCTGATGGCGATCTTCCGGCCCCAGCGCGTGCGGGTGCTGACCGGGCAGACCTGGCGGGAGGTGCGCGCGATGGTGGGCCTGTCCCCCGACGGCTACGACGGCGCGCAGGCGCTCCTGCCCGCCTGCCTGACGGAGGACGCATGCTGCTTCGCATCATAACAACCAAGGAGGCTGATTCCTATGGCCATGACCTTCCGCTTGTACGCCATTGCTCGCGACCGGCTGACCGCCATGCTCGCACGGATGAATCCGTCGGAATTGTATTACATCGGCGGGCCGGATCCGCTCCCGGCGCCCCTGACCCTGCAGGAGGAACAGGCCCTGGTCGCCCGCCTGCAGGAGGACGACGGCCAGATCCGCAATACGCTCATCGAGCACAACCTGCGCCTGGTGGTGTTCATCGCCCGCAGGTTCGAGAACACCGGCGTCATGCTGGAGGACCTGATCTCCATCGGCACCATCGGGCTGATCAAGGCGGTGAACACCTTCGACCCGCACAAGAAAATCAAGCTGGCCACCTACGCCAGCCGCTGCATCGAGAATGAGGTGCTGATGTTCCTGCGCCGCCACAGCCGCACCCGCCTGGAGGTCTCCCTGGACGAGCCGCTGAAAACCGACTGGGACGGCAACGAGCTGCTGCTCTCCGACGTGCTGGGCACCGACGGCGATACGGTCTGCCGCACCATGGAGGAAAACGCTGAAAAGCAGATGCTCTTCGCCGCGCTGGGCAGGCTGTCCCCCCGGGAGCAGAAAATCATGAACCTGCGCTTCGGCCTGTCGGGACAGCCCGAAATGACGCAGAAGGAGGTCGCCGACGTGCTGGGCATCAGCCAGAGCTACATCTCCCGGCTGGAAAAGCGGATCCTCCACCGCCTCCAGGGCGACCTGATGCGCGCCAGCGGCTGACGCGCGTCAGCGAAGCGGCCTGCAGGGCCACTTCGTTGAGGTTTGCAGCCTCTCGCTGGTCGCTTCGCTCCCGGCCGCTCGAGGCTGTAAGGTATGTTTTCCGCAGAGCGGAAAACGACCCGCCCCGCCGGCAGAGCCGGCGGATACGATGACAGTCCTGCGGACGGCTTTTGGGGGGCTTCGCCCCTGCTGCATCGCCGGATGCGATGGCTGTCCGGAATGCTGCCTTTGCGGGCTTCGCCCCTGCTGCATCGCCGGATGCGATGGCTGTCCGGAATGCTGCCTTTGCGGGCTTCGCCCCTGCTGCATCGCCGGATGCGATGGCTGTCCGGAATGCTGCCTTTGCGGGCTTCGCCCCCGCCGCGCAGATGCGGCGTCACAACCCGTTCAGGGCCCGGTACCGCCTGCCTTCCCGGCGGTTCCGGGCCTTTGGCATGCCTGCGCATATCGTTCGGGCGGATACCTTCACCCGGCGCGCAGACTGGGGCCGCCCCTGTCCCTTCAGCGCGAAAAACCGCTCTTCCGCACTGCTTTTGTCCCATCCTGCCGGGGCGGAATAAGCCCCGCGAACCGGTGCCATACTCTGTGTATCCGGTTTGCAGGAGGCGAGAGCGATGGCTTACAGCAAGGTTGAAATCTGCGGGGTGGACACGGGCTCGCTGCCCGTTCTGTCGGCGGAGCGGATGAAGGAGCTGTTCCCCCTGGTCAAGGGCGGCGACAAGGCTGCCCGGGAGGAATTCATCCAGGGCAACCTGCGCCTGGTGCTGTCGGTGATCCAGCGGTTTTCCGGCCGGGGCGAAAACCCCGACGATCTGTTTCAGGTGGGATGCATCGGGCTGATGAAGGCCCTGGACAACTTCGACACCACGCTGAACGTACGCTTTTCCACCTACGCGGTGCCCATGATCATCGGGGAGATCCGCCGCTATCTGCGGGACAACAACGTCATCCGGGTCAGCCGCTCCATGCGCGACACCGCCTACAAGGCCCTGCAGGCCCGCGACCGGCTCCAGAGCCAGTGGAACCGGGAGCCCACGGTGTCCGAGATCGCCGAGGAAATGCACA
>JBJEYH010000379.1:0-2112 GCA_051886675.1 Aristaeellaceae bacterium | reverse complement strand
CTGATCATCGGCATGTTCTTCCTGCTGCTGTGCCTGCTGGCGCTGATCCTGAATCTGTCCCTGACCAGCCAGCTGGGCAACACGCTGGTGCGTCTGGGCATGAACGGCGTGCTGGTGCTGTCCATGCTGCCGGGCATCCAGTGCGGCATCAGCCTGAACCTGGGCATGCCCATCGGCATCATCGGCGGCCTGATCGGCGGCCTGCTGTGCATCGAGCTGGGCATGAGCGGCATCGTCGGCTTCCTGTTCGCGTGCGTGGTCGGCCTGGCGATCTCCGCGGTGACCGGCTATTTCTACGGCCAGCTGCTCAACCGCCTCAAGGGCGATGAGATGAGCGTCACGACCTACGTCGGCTTCTCCATCGTCTCCCTGATGTGCATCGGCTGGCTGGTGCTGCCCTTCAAGAGCCCGATCATGAAGTGGCCGCTGGGCAACGGCCTGCGCACCACGATCGGCCTGCAGAGCACCTACAAGCATGTGCTCAACAACTTCCTGTCCTTTGAGCTCTTCGGCGTGACCATCCCGACCGGCCTGCTGCTGTTCTTTGCGCTGTGCTGCTTCCTCGTGTGGCTGTTCATGCGCAGCAAGACCGGCATCGCCATGTCCGCGGCGGGCGCGAATCCGCGCTTTGCGGCGGCGACGGGCATCGACGTGGACAAGATGCGCATCATCGGCACCATGCTCTCCACGATGCTGGCCGCCGTGGGCATCATCGTCTACGGCCAGAGCTACGGCTTCATGCAGCTGTATCAGGCCCCGCGCCAGATGGGCTTCCTGGCCGCCTCCGCGATCCTGCTGGGCGGCGCGAGCACGTCCCGCGCGAAGATCAGCAACGTCATCATCGGTACGTTCCTGTTCCAGGGCGTGCTGACGCTGGGCATGCCGGTGGCCAACGCGCTGATTCCGGGTTCCACGATCTCCGAGACGCTGCGAATCCTGATCTCCAACGGCATCATTCTCTATGCGCTCACCAAGTCCGGAGGTGACACTCGTGGTTAAGAAGAATTGGCGCGAGTTTGCGCGCAACAACGTCGTCACGATCATGTTCATCGTGGTCTGTGCGATCTGTATGGTGTTCTCCGGCTATACGCCCAGCTACGTCATGTACGAGCTGTTCGGACGCCTCTCCCGCAACGCGTTCATCGTCCTGGCGCTGATCATCCCGATCGTCGCCGGCATGGGCATCAACTTCGCCATCACCATCGGCGCGATGGCGGCGCAGATCGCCTGCATTCTGGTGCTGGAGTGGGGCCTGCAGGGCTTCGGGAGCTTCCTGGCGGCCGCGGCGCTGACCGTCCCGATGGCGGCGCTCTTCGGCTTTGGCATCGGCAAGATCCTCAACAAGATGAAGGGCCAGGAGATGATCGGCGGCATGATCCTGGGCTACTTCGCCAACGGTCTGTATCAGCTGCTGTGCCTGTTCATCTTTGACAACATCATCCCCATCAACAACCCGGATCTGACCATCAAGGGCTCCTCCGGCATCGCCAACACCATCGACCTGTCCAAGGCGGGCGGCATGGGCGGCACGCTGGAGAAGCTCTGGCAGCTGCCGGTTTCCCAGGCGGTGCTGGTCTTCGCGCTGGTGATTGCGGCGGGCCTGCTCATCGGCTTCGTGCGCAGCCACCGCAAGGACGGCAAAAAGCTGGGCATTCAGCTCGGCGCGCTGGCGATCGTCTGCGTGCTCATGCAGCTGCCGGTGATGAAGAGCCTGTTCTCCATGGTCAAGGTGCCGATGGCGACCTTCGGCATCGTCGCGCTGCTGTGCCTGTTCAACGTCGTGCTGATGCGCACGCGCCTGGGCCAGCAGTTCCGCGCGGTGGGCCAGAACCGCACCGTCGCCAACGCGGCGGGCATCAATGTGGACAAGGTCCGCATCATCGCCATCACCATTTCCACCGTCCTGGCCGGCTGGGGCCAGCTCATCTTCGTGCAGAACCTGGGCGCGTTCCAGACCTACGGCGCGGCGGATCAGGTCGGCCTGTACGCCGGCGCGGCCATTCTGGTCGGCGGCGCGTCCGTCGTGCGCGCGACGAACACGCAGGCCCTGCTGGGCACCGTGCTCTTCCACCTGATGTTCATCCTCGCCCCGGCGGCCGGCAAGAACCTGTT
>JBJEYH010000378.1:0-38597 GCA_051886675.1 Aristaeellaceae bacterium | reverse complement strand
GGGGCAAGGGCATGATCAAGATCATCCCCATCCTGCTGGGCGTTGTGGGCTCCTATCTGGTGGCGGCGCTGTGCGGTCAGGTGGACTTCACCCCCGTGAAGGAAGCTGCCTGGCTGGGCCTGCCCTTCCAGCTGAAGGACACCGTGTTCTCCTTCGCCACCGAGGGCGTCAACGGCGGCCTGCTGGCCTCCGCCATCGCCATGATGATGCCCATCGCTCTGGCCACCATCATCGAGCATATCGGCGACATGTGCGCCATCTCCTCCACCGTGGAAGAGAACTTCATCGCTGATCCCGGCCTGCACCGCAGCCTGCTGGGCGACGGCCTGGCCACCGGCCTGGCTTCCCTCTTCGGCGCCCCCGCCAACACCACCTACGGTGAGAACACCGGCGTGCTCGCCCTGACCAAGGTCTACGATCCCAAGGTGGTGCGCCTGGCGGCCATCATCGCGGTGCTGTTCTCCTTCTGCCCGAAGTTTGCCGCGCTGGTGTCCTGCATGCCCGTGGCCACCATCGGCGGCGTGAGCCTGATCCTCTACGGCATGATCTCCGCCGTCGGCGTGCGCAACGTGGTGGAAAATCAGGTCGACTTCACCAAGAGCCGCAACGTCATCATCGCCGCGCTGATCATGGCCCTGGCCCTGGGCATCAACTTCTCCGATGCCGGCGCCATCGCCTTCAGCGTCTTCGGCATCCAGATCAGCCTGTCCGGCCTGGCCGTGGCCGCGCTGGTGGGCATCATCCTCAACGCCGTGCTGCCCGGCAACGACTACGTGTTCGGCAAGAACGATCAGGGCGACAAGTCCGTGAACTTCAAGGTGTAATCCATCCAAGGCAAAGGCGGCTCCTCCCGGGCGGAGGGGCCGTTTTTGTTTTGCCCTTGCCGGAGGATGCCGGAAAGCCGCATACGTCCCCCACAGGGCAGAAAAAGACCCGTCGGGGCGATGCTTCCCCGGCGGGTTCTGTGCGTCGCAGGGCTCAGTGCCCGGCGTTCTTGCGCGACCAGTACAGCTCGGCGTAGGCGGTCCACTGCTCGTCCATGGTCTGCTCCACATGCCACTCGTGACCGTCGGTGGCCAGGTGAATCACGCCCCAGGTGGCAAAGTAGTAGGACGCGCCGATGCTGTCCAGCACCTTCTGGGCCGCGGGGGTATCCAGACTGCCGTGGGTGATCACCGCCCAGGCGGGATGCACGGCCTCCAGGAAGGCGTTGGTCAGCTTGTTCAGGCCGTGATGGGGATACTTCAGCACGTCGGCCCGCAGATCATCATGCGCGGCGACGATCACATCCTGCGCCTCGCCGGTCACGTCGGCCCCCAGGAGCATCCTGCTGTCGCCGAATTCCACCATCAGCATCAGGGACTGCTTGTTGGCGCCCGAGAGCTTCAGCTGCCGGATGACGGTCAGCCGGGCGTCGCCCAGGGTGAAGACATCCCCGTCGTCCATGCGGACGATTTCTTTGCCCATTTCCCGCAGCGCCCGGATGGTGGACAGCTGCATGGACGAGGTTTCATGGAAGGTATCGTCAAAGCCCGTGACAAACCGGTCGAAGCTGTACAGCTGCTCCAGCGCCAGCATCGACCCCAGATGATCCGTGTGCGGATGCGTGTTGAACGCGTACTCGAAATGCGTCAGCGCCAGGCTGTCCAGCACGGCCCGGATCGTCTCAAAGTCGTTGGCCTTGCCCATGTCCACCAGCATGGCGTGCTCGCCCTGCTTCAGCACCATGCAGTCCGCGCCCTTCAGCGGGCAGACGAACATCTCCAGCAGCGGCGTGCCCTCGGCGAAGGGCGTGGCCTCCGCCGCCGGAATCACCGGGCAATCCGCCAGCGCGCCTGCCGCAGCCAGCAGCAGCACGGCCAGCAGGCACATGAATCTCCGGATGCTTTTCATTTGTTCGGTCCTCCTCCATACGATGGGAAATCTCTCTTCACCTATTGTATGGAAAAGGCAGTCGTCTGTCAAACGGAATTTGCGTCAGCGGGCGTTTCTGCGCCTCATCAGGAAAACGCCCGCCAGCATCAGCACCGGGAAGATAATGGCCGCGCCCAGGCCTGCCTGCAGCTGCCCCTGGGAGGCGTCCGCCACCAGACCCACCACCGTGGGGCCGGCCGAGCAGCCCAGATCCCCGGCCAGGGCCATCAGGGCGTACATGGCCGTGCCGCCCCCGGGCAGCGCCAGCGCCGCCATGCTGAAGGTGCCCGGCCAGAAGATGCCCACCGAGAAGCCGCAGATGGCGCAGCCCAGCATGGCCATCAGCGCATTGCCCGACCAGGCCGCCACCACGTAGCACAGGATGCACAGCGCGCAGCTGGCCAGCATGAAGCCCCGCAGGGGGATGCGGTCGGCGTACTTGCCGTAGAGGGCGCGGGCCAGGCCCATCAGCGTGGCGAAGGCGCAGGGCCCCGCCAGATCGCCCAGGGTCTTGGAGATGCGCAGGCCGGACTCGGCGAAGGCGGAGGCCCACTGGCTCATGGCCTGCTCGGAGGCGCCGGCGCAGACCATCAGCCCCAGCAGCAGCCAGAAGGTGGGCTGGCGCAGAAGCTGGCCCAGGGAGAGCTTCTCATGGCCGGCGGTCACGTCCGCCAGGGGCACCAGGCGGAACAGCACGATGTTCGCCAGGGGCACCAGCGCCCACAGGCAGGCCAGCACCGGCCAGCTGCCCTCGCCGAAAAATGCCAGGAACGCGGTGGTCACCAGCACCAGCGCCACGTGCCCCCAGCAGTAGAAGGAGTGCAGCAGGCTCATGGCGGCCTCCTTGCGCTCGGTGGGGCAGGCCTCGACGATGGGGCTGATCAGCACCTCGATGATGCCCCCGCCGATGGCATAGAGCACCACGGAGATCATCAGCCCCGCGTAGGCCGGCAGGATACGCGGCAGCAGCGCCAGCCCCATCAGGCCCGCCGCGGCAAACACATGGGCCGCCACGATGCAGGGCCGGTAGCCGATGCGGTCCACCACCCGGGCGGAAAGGAGATCCACCCCCAGCTGCACGGCGAAGTTCACCGTGGTGATGGCGGTGATCTGCGTGAGGCTGAGGCCGAAGTCCCGGGCGAAGATCAGGAACAGCAGCGGCGCGAAGTTGTTGACGATGGCCTGGGTCACGTAGCCCAGATAGCTGGCGTAGATGGTGGCGTTGTAGTTGCGGCGGATGGGGGTGCGCATGGGGGAGCCTCCTTGCTTGCGTACATGGGAAAGGGGGGGATGGCGCGGGCTTACAGGAGCCTGCGCATGATCACCAGTCCGTCCTGTTCGGCGGCCCGGACAAAGCCGTTCCTCTCAAACAGGCGGACGGGGCCGTGAAAATCAAACGCATTGCGGGTGTCGCCAGGCTCCGCGTAGCCCTCCGCCGCGGCATAGCCCGCCGTCCGGGCGGCGTCGCAGACATGCCCGATCAGCGCCGAGGCCACGCCCATGCCCCGGTATTCCGGCGCAATCTCGAAGCAGACGATGGACATGGCTTTCCCGCAGGCACAGGCCCGGGCAAAGTCCGGCACGAAGGCGGTATAGGCCTGCATGTCATCGGCGTTGCACCAGCCGATGGCCTTCGCCCCGTCGCAGGCCAGATAGCCGTGAATCCGGCCTGCCGCCAGCATGGCTTCGGCGTAGCGGCGCAGGGTGGCCCTGACCCCGTATGCCGCGAAATCACCGATCATCCGCATTACCTCCTCAGGGGTCTGGGTGGGGGAGGTGCAGCAGCAGGGGCCGTTGGGGTTCTGGTCGGTGAAGGCGCGATGGTCGAAGAAATCCAGGTAGTCGCCGATACGCTCCGACGTCAGGGGCCGGATGGTGATGGCCGGCATGGGAGCGAACCTCCTTGCGGTGAATGCCTGGCGGGACGGCCGGGTCAAGTATAGCATACGGCGGCCGAAAATGCCATGACGGGCAGGAAAATCTTTTGCCGCCCCGGCCATGAAAAAAGCCCCCCGGAGCGTGCCGGGAGGCAGGGAGAGGAAAAAGCGTTACCGGATGCGCATGGCGCGCATGGCGTTGAGGATGGCCAGCATGGCCACGCCCACGTCCGCGAAGACCGCCAGCCACATGGAGGCCAGGCCCAGCGCGCCCATCAGCAGGACGATGGCCTTCACCCCCAGGGCGAAGACGATGTTCTCCCGGGCGATGCGCATGGTGCGCCGGGCGATGCGGATGGCCAGGGGCAGCTTGAGGGGATCGTCGTCCATGAGCACCACGTCCGCCGCCTCGATGGCCGCGTCGCTGCCCATGGCGCCCATGGCGATGCCCACGTCCGCCCGGCGCAGCACCGGCGCGTCGTTGATGCCGTCGCCGCAGAAGGCCACCTTGCCCCCGCCGCTGAGGATGTCCTCCATGCGGGTCACCTTGTCCTCCGGCAGCAGCTGGGCGTGAACCTCCGTCAGTCCCAGGCGGGCGGCGATGTCCTCGGCCACGGCCTGCCGGTCGCCGGTGAGCATGATCAGCCGCTGTACCCCCGCGGCCTTCAGGTCAGCCATGGCCTGGGCGGAGGTGGGCTTCACCTCGTCGGAGATGACGATGTGCCCCAGATACGCCCCGTCCCGGGCCACATGCACCACCGTGCCCTGCACCTGGCAGGGGGATACCGTCAGCCCCAGGGAGGCCATCAGCCGTTCGTTGCCCGCGTGGACGGTGCGGCCGTCCACCAGCGCCTTCACGCCGTGACCCGCCAGCTCCTCGGCGTCGGATACCCGCTGGGTGTCGATGGCCTTGCCCCAGGCCGCCTGCAGGGACTTGCTGATGGG
Source organism: Aristaeellaceae bacterium (assembly GCA_051886675.1). Taxonomy (GTDB): domain Bacteria; phylum Bacillota; class Clostridia; order Christensenellales; family Aristaeellaceae; genus UBA11524. The sequence continues at coordinate 33,861 of JBJEYH010000378.1, read as the reverse complement.
ATGATCCGACCAGCTTTCCGCCAGGGCGGCGGCCTCCAGCAGCTCAGCCTCGCTGCCCTGGGCGGGATGCACCGCCGTCACGGAGAACACGCCCCTGGTCAGCGTGCCGGTCTTGTCAAAGACCACCGCCGACAGATCGGACAGGGTTTCCAGATGATTGGCGCCCTTGACCAGGATGCCCTTGCGGCTGGCCGCGCCGATGCCGCTGAAGAAGGTCAGCGGGACGGAGATCACCAGCGCGCAGGGGCAGGAGATCACCAGGAAGGTCAGCGCCCGGCGGATCCACTCGAGCCACTGGCCGTCGAACAGGGAGGGCACCACCGCCAGCAGCACCGCCGCCAGACACACCAGGGGCGTGTACACCCTGGCGAAGCGGGTGATGAACCGCTCGGTTCGGGCCTTGGCCTGGCCGGAGTTCTCCACCAGGTCGAGGATCCGGGCCACGGTGGATTCGCTGTAGATGCTGCTGACCTTCACCGTCAGCAGCCCCGACTGGTTCACGCAGCCGCTGATCACGCTGTCCCCCGCCTGCACGTCCCGGGGCAGGGCCTCGCCGGTGAGCGCCACGGTGTTCAGGCTGGAGACGCCGCTCAGCACCACGCCGTCCAGGGGAACCTTCTCGCCGGGCTTGATGAGGATGACGTCGCCCACGGCCACCTTCTCCGGATCCACCATGCGCACCTGGCCGTCCCCGTCCATCAGGTTGGCGTAGTCGGGGCGGATGTCCATCAGCCCGGCGATGGAAGCCCGGCTCTTGTCCACGGCCTTGTCCTGGAACCACTCGCCCACCTGGTACAGCAGCATGACCGCCGCGCCCTCGGCAAAGTCGCCCATGAGCACCGCGCCGATGGACGCCACGGTCATCAGGAAGTTCTCGTCGAAGATCTGCCCCCGCAGGATGTTGCGCACCGCCCGCAGCAGCACGTCGTACCCGGCGATCAGGTAGGCCGCCAGCAGCAGCGCCACCCGCCAGCCCCAGGGCAGGAGCATGCCCGTCACCAGCAGCACCGCCGAGATGATCATCCGCGCTGGCAGCAGCTTTTCCTCATCCAGGCCGAAGGGAAGGGGTTTGCCGTGGCCGTGGCCGTGACCGTGGCCGTGGCCGTGATCATGCTCGTGGTCGTGGCAATGGTCGTGATCATGGTCATGCTCGTGGTCATGATCGTGATCGTGGTCGTGGCAATGGTCGTGATCATGGTCATGCTCGTGGTCATGATCATGATCGTGCCCGTGATCGTGATCATGCTCGTGCCCGTGATCCCCGCCGTGATGATGGCCGGTCCTGCCATCCAGATGAATCACCGCGTCCGGCTCGATCTGCCGGGCGGTGTCCACCATGGCCTGGGTCAGGCGGGCAAAGTCCTCCTCCGCGGCGGCCAGAGTCACGGTCTTGCGCACATAATCCACCCGCGCATGCTCCACACCCGGCAGCTGCGTCAGCGCGGCCTCCAGCTTCGCCGCGCAGTTGGGACAGTCAATCTCGATGGGCCAGGTCCTTTTCATCCGGCATCGCTCCTTTGAAAAACATATGAGCAAATGTTCAAATGTATGATACCGCGAATCCGTCTGCTTGTCAATAGCCCCGGCGAAAAAACCGGGCTGGCTATTCGCCGGACGATCTGGTATCATCAGGGGAAAAGGGGGAATGAGCATGCTGATCATGGCGGAGACGCCGGTGGACGCGCCGGAGGCACGGCTGCTGATGGGGGAATTGAGCCGGGAGCTTGTGCGCATCACCGGCGCGGACGGCAGGACAAGGTTTCATCCTGCGGACGCGCAGGAGGAAGGCGGCGTGTTCCTGGTGGCGTACCTGGACGGGGAGCCCTGGGGTTGCGGTGCGCTGCGGCGGCTGTCGGCGGACACGGGGGAGATCAAGCGGGTGTATGCCCGGCCCAACCGGGCGGGGGTGGGCAGCGGGATCCTCGCGGCCCTGGAGGAAAGGGCTGCTGCCCTTGGGTACCGCCGCCTGCTGCTGGAAACCCGGCGGCAGAACACCCGGGCCATGGCGTTCTACCTGCGGCACGGGTATGCGATCTGCAAAGCTTACGGGCCCTATGTGGGCCGGGAGGACGCCTGCTGCTTTGAGAAGCGCCTGAGGGCGACCTGCGGCGGATAAGGCATGTTCAGCCAGAACGGATTTTCGCTGTTCGCCTTGCCAAGCGGGGGCGTTGCTACTATAATAGTACGCATACGGTACGACGACAGGGGGAGGTGCGGTCATGAACGTTGATCAGCTGGCGGAAAGGCTCCGGCAGGATCCCATGTTCATGGAGAATGTGGTGCGCTGGGAGGTGCTGCCGGCAAGGCCCGCGCAGTACGCGCCCTTCCCGGCGGGGCTGGACGAAAGGCTCAGGCCCGTGCTGGAGAAGCGGGGCGTGCATCAGCTGTACAGCCATCAGGCCTCCGCGGTGGAGGCGGTGCTCCGGGGGGAGGACGTGGTGGTGGTCACGCCCACGGCATCGGGCAAGACCATGTGCTACAACCTGCCGGTGCTCTCCGCCATCCTGCGCAACGAGGACGCCCGGGCGCTGTACCTGTTCCCCACCAAGGCCCTCTCCGCCGATCAGGTGAGCGAATTGTACGAGCTCATCGAGGAGATGGGCGTGGACATCAAGACCTACACCTACGACGGGGATACCCCCGGCGCGGCAAGGCGGGCGGTGCGGCAGGCGGGGCACATCGTGGTCACCAACCCGGATATGCTCCACTCCGGCATCCTGCCCCACCACACCAAGTGGGTCAAGCTCTTCGAGAACCTGCGCTACATCGTCATCGACGAGATCCACACCTACCGGGGCGTGTTCGGCTCCAACCTGGCCAACGTCCTGCGAAGGCTCATGCGGCTGTGCGAGTTCTACGGCAGCCGTCCGCAGTTCATCCTGTGCTCGGCCACCATCGCCAACCCGAAGGAGCTGGCCGAAACCCTCACCGGACGGCCCGTCACCCTCATCGACAACAACGGCGCGCCCATGGGGCAGCGGCACTTCGTGTTCTACAACCCGCCGGTGATCAACCGCCAGCTGGGCATCCGCAAGGGCGTGATCCCCGAGACCCGGGCGATCTCCGGCATGCTGCTCAGGAACGGCATCCAGGCCATCACCTTCGCCCGCTCCCGCCTGACCGTGGAGGTGCTGACCAAGTACCTGAAGGATCTGGTGCGGGATCCCCTGGGCAACGCGGGGCGTGTGCGGGGCTACCGGGGCGGCTACCTGCCCACCCAGCGGCGGGAGATCGAGCGGGGCCTGCGCGCCGGGCAGATCGACGCGGTGGTGTCCACCAACGCCCTCGAGCTGGGCATCGACATCGGCGCGCTGGACGCCTGCGTCCTGTGCGGATACCCCGGCACCATCGCCAGCGCGTGGCAGCAGGCGGGCCGCGCGGGACGGCGCAAGGGGACGAGCATCGTGTTTTTCGTGGCGTCGTCGGCGGCCATCGACCAGTACATCGTCAGCCATCCGGACTACTTCCTGAAGAAGTCCCCCGAGAACGCCCTGCTCAACCCGGACAACCTGTACATTCTGCTCAGCCACTTCAAGTGCGCGGCCTTCGAGCTGCCCTTCGAGGACGGGGACAGCTTCGGCAACGCCCCCGCGCCGGAGGAGCTCCTGGGCTATCTGGAGGACATGAGCATCCTGCGGCACGTGGACGGCCGCTATCACTGGAGCGCGGAGGACTTCCCGGCCAGCGAGATATCCCTGCGCTCGGCCGCGGCGGAGGAGAACTTCGTCATCATCGACGTGACCGACCCTGCCCATCACCGGGTCATCGGCGAGATGGACCGCTACACCGTGCCCATGCTCCTGCACGAGAACGCCATCTACATGCACGAGGCGAAGCAGTATCAGGTGGAGAAGCTGGACTTCGACGCCTGCAAGGCCTTCATCCGGCAGGTGGACGTGGGCTACTACACCGACGCGAACCTGAACGTGAACCTGAGCCTGCTGGATATCGAGCGGCAGGAGCAGGAGCCCTCCGGCGCGACCCGGGCCCTGGGCGAGGTGAAGGTCACCACCCTGGTGACCATGTTCAAGAAGATCCGCTTCGACACCCACGAGACCCTGGGCTTCGGCCACGTGCGCCTGCCGGAAACCGACATGCACACCACCGCCATGTGGTGGACGCTGCCGGACAGCCTGGCCGCCCGCTTCGACAACGACACGCTGAAGAACGGCATGCTGGCGGTGACCAACCTCCTGCGGATCGTGGCGCCCCTGTACCTGATGTGCGCACCCCAGGACGTGGCGGTGCTCTACCAGGTGAAGAGCCCCATCACCGACAAGCCCACCGTCATCCTCTACGACAACTGTCCCGGCGGCGTGGGCCTGGCCCAGAAGGCCTACAGCATGCAGAACCTGCTGCTGGAGAAGGCCCTGCAAATCGTCACCGACTGCCCCTGCGAGCACGGCTGTCCCTCCTGCGCCGGGCCGGTGGGGGAGATCGGCCTGGACGGCAAGCGGACGTCGGCGATTCTCCTCAGGGAGCTGCTGAAGTGAGGTGCCGGCGATGAATCTGCGGGACAAGCTGCGGGCCATCGAGTCCAGGCCCTCCAAGCCGGCCGCGCCGGTCAGGCAGTACACCTCCTGCTGGGAGCGCGCGGAGGAGCGGGATCTGGAGGACTTCCCCCACGCCTTCGACCTGATGCGCCGCACGGTGATGCTCATGCAGGGGGAGGACATGCCCGAGGATTTCGATCCCCGGCGGATCCTGTACCTGGACACGGAGACCACGGGCTTTGCGGGCGCGGGGACGGTGGCGTTCCTGGTGGGGGTCGGAAGCCTGACGGACGAGGGCTTCACGGTGCGGCAGTACCTGATGCGGGACTATCCGGAGGAAAGGTTCCTGCTGGAGAAGGTGGCCCGGGAGCTGGAGGAAGCGGACGTGATCTGCACGTTCAACGGGCGGAGCTTCGACGTGCCGCTTCTGCGGGACCGGTTCCTGTTGAACAGGATGCGCCCCGACTGCCTGGACAAGCCGCACATCGACCTGCTGCACATGGCGCGGCGGGTATGGAAGCTGCGGCTGCAGCGGTGCAATCTGGGCCGGCTGGAGGAAGCGGTGCTGGGGGTGGGCCGCACGGACGACATTCCCGGGGGCGAGGTGCCCCAGCGGTACTTCAGCTACCTGAAGACCGGGCAGTTCGACCTGCTGCGGGAGGTCATCAGGCACAACGCCCAGGACATCGCCAGCCTGTGTGTGCTGCTCAGCCACATGGCCTGGCTGTATGAGCATCCGGAGCAGGTGACCTTCGGGGAGGACGTGTACTCCATGGGGGTGGCGCTGGAGCGGATGAAGCATCCCGAGGAAGCGCGGCGCTGCTACCGCCTGGCCACGGGGAAGATGAAGACGCCCGGACAGCTGCGTCTGGCGCGGAGCTACCGCCGGGCGGGGGATCGGAATCAGGCGCGGGAAATCTGGCAGGCCATGGTGATCCGTCACGAGGGGGGCGTGGAGCCTTACATCGAGCTGGCGAAGCACTACGAGCATGTGGAGAAGGACATTCCCGCCGCGCTGGAGATGACCCGCCGGGCGCTGATGCTGCTGGCGGAGCCGACGCTTCTTGATTCTGAGACTGTACAAACGACGCGAAATGCGTTACAATACCGTTATGACCGCCTGAAGGGCAAGCTGAAGCAGCAGTGATCGGCCTGTCCGGGAGGGCGCAGGGGGCGGAGCGCGCATTCCACCGCGGGGGAGGAAGCGGCCCGGCCCTTTTCCCGTGAGAATGGAAGGAGCTGTATGAACCATGGGTGTAATGGCATTGATGAAGGCCCGCAAGGCTGCGACGCTGCAGTCCAAGGGCGATGTGCAGGGCGCGATGGCCATGTACGAGGAGGCGCTGAACAAGGGCCTGACCGACATGCGGATGATTCTGGCCTACACGGTGCTGCTGATCCGCAACGACCAGTACCAGAAGGCCAAGGATCTGCTGGTGAGCAAGCAGAAGCTGCCCATGAGCGCTGAGCAGAAGGCCACGCTGTTTATGAATTACGCGGTGTGCTGCTTCAAGCTGGGCGATATCGACCGGGGGATCGATCTGCTGGAAAAGCAGCATCGGCATCAGCCCATGGGGATGATTTATCAGACCCTGGGGTATTTCTATGTGGAGAAGTACGACGTGGCCAACAAGGCGAAGCTTCTGCCGCAGCTGCAGGAGAAGGCGGAGAAGGAAGCCGCCGAGGCCGCGGAGCGCGCGGCGCGCATCGCCCGGGCCGCGGAGACCGGGGAGGACGGGGAGACGCCCGCCGCGCCCGCGCAGGAGGCTGAGGCCGCGCCCGTCCGGACGGCGGAGGAAATCTGGCAGGCGCAGGTGGAGGAGGCTCTGGCGTTCCTCACGGGCGCCGTGGAGTACGACGACATGGATCCCATCGTCCTGGACAACCTGGGCGAGTTCTACTACCGCGTGCTGGAGGACAAGGAGCAGGCCAGGGTCTGGTTCGACAAGGCCATCGAGGAGAAGGAAGGGCAGATCGACACCCTGTGGTTCCTCAGCCGCTACGACCTGGAGGCCGGCGACAAGGCCGCGGCCATCGCCCGGCTGGAAAAGGCGCTGGAGGGCCGCTTCTCCCCGCTGAACTACGCCAGCAGGGACAAGGTGGAAAAGGAGATCGCCCGGCTGAAGGCGTGATGAAAAAAAGATCCCGTGGGGGTGTAACTTTTGCATCCGTCGCGCGTGAATAGGGTGTCACCCTGCCGGGGATGCGGATCCCGCGCAGGGGGACGAGCAAGCGGAAAGGCGGTGCGCCATGGACGATCAGGAGCTGATGGCGCGCCTGGCCGCCGGGGACGATACCGCCCTGGAGGAGCTGATGCGCCGGCATCGTCCGGCCGCGCTGCGGCAGGCCCGGAGCATGCTGGGGGATGAGAGCCTCGCCCAGGACGCGGTGCAGGAAGCCTTTGTGCGGGTGTATCTGCTGCGGGGGAGCTACCGGCCGGAGTTTGCCTTCACCAAGTATCTGGCGGCGGTGGTGCGGAACCTGTGCCTGGACGAGCTGCGCCGCAGAAGGGTTCGGCCGCTGCCGTCGCAGAGCCTGCCGGAGGGGCTGGCGGAATCGGCGGAGGCGGTCTGGCTGGCGCGGGAGAAGCGGCTGACGCTGTGGCGGAGCCTGTCGGCATTATCCCGGCAGGATCAGGCGCTGCTGACCGGCTACGCCCTGGAGGGGCTGACGTATCAGCAGCTGGCCCGGCGGGAGGGGCTGTCCCTGACGCAGGTGCGCATCCGCCTGCACCGCATCCGCAAAAGGCTGCGCAAGGAGCGTGACGGGGAATGATGGATCACTACACCCGGGATGTGCTGGAGCGGGCGGCCCGCCTGACGTATCTGGAGGCGGCGGCGCGCTCGATGGCCGCGCCCGATCCCCTGCGGTATTGGCGAGGCCTTGCCGCGGCGGCGCTGGCGGCGCTGGTGGCGCTGCTGCCCGCGGCAGGGGCGGCGCAGATGCTTTTGTAATCATGATGAAATCCAGGAAAGCGAGGTACCGATTGCCATGATGGACAACAATACGCCCGTGGCGGCGGAGGAGAATCAGGAGCCGGAGGCGAAAAGGACGCGCCGCGGCAAGAAGAACAAGCCGAAGAAGCCCCTGTGGCGGGAGATTCTGGAGTGGGTGGTGACCCTGGCGGCGGCGGTGGCCATCGCCCTGGTGATCCGCACGTTCATCTTTGAGCCGGTGCGGGTGGACGGCCACTCCATGGACAACACCCTGGCCAACGGCGAGGTCATGTTCGTGACCAAGCCGGAGTATCTCTTCGGGGATCCCGAGCGCTTCGACGTGGTGATCTGCCATTATCCCGGCCGGGGCAGCACGAACTTTGTCAAGCGCGTGGTGGGTCTGCCCGGGGACGTGGTGCAGATCAGCGGCGGCTATCTGTACGTCAACGGGGAGAAGTACGAGGAGGAATACCTGACCCATCGGCCGGATTATGAGTTCGGGCCCTATCAGGTGCCGGAGGGGAAATATTTCGTCCTGGGCGACAACCGCTCCAACTCCAACGACAGCCACCTGATCGGCCCCATCGACCGCTCGATGATCAAGGGCAAGGTGCGGCAGGTGATTCTGCCCCTGAGCGCGTGGCGATCCATCGAATAAGACAAGCGTTTCTTCCAGCAGGCGGCATGACCGGATCACCACCGGGCGTGCCGCCTGCTGCATGGCGGCGGAATATTTTCCGGACAGGGAAGGCGGCGGCGCAGGAAAACGTCTGTCATGATGACGGGACGTCTGACATGGCAAGGAGGCGGCAGGACGTGAAGATACGGCTGATTGCGGGCATGATGGCGATGCTTGTTTCGGCGTCGGCGATGCAGTGGACGTGGGAAGAGCCCTGCGTCAGCGAGCCCTGCGCCTATGTCTACCAGGACGAGAACCGCGCAATCGCCATCACCACCATGGAGGTGGACAAGTCCGTGGTGTATGTGGCGGATGTGCAATTGCGCAGCGCGGAGGGCTTCCACACCGCCCGGCCGGAGAAAGGCAGCGGCCGTCTGACGGACATGGTGAAGGACACGGACGCGGTGCTGGCGGTGAACGCGGACAACTACCGCAGCCACAGTGGCGGCGTGATCATCCGGGACGGGGAATGCATCCGCCGCAACAAGAGCACCCGGCATCTGCTGGCGGTGCACCTGGACGGCCGGCTGGAGGCGGTGACGGACCGCAAGGCGGAGCGGGCGGCGGATCTGGCCGACCGGCTGACGGCGGAGGGCGTGCTGCACACCTTCGAGTTCGGCCCGCTGCTGGTGGCGGACGGGGAGCCGGTGACCATCCCCAAAACATTCAAGCTGATCTCCACCAGCCCCCAGCAAAGGGAGCCCCGCACCGCCATCGGCATGATTGCGCCCCTGCATTATGTGATCGTGGTGGTGGACGGGCGGAAGCCGGGGTATTCCGAGGGGGTGTCGCTGCAGACGCTGCAGCAGATTTTCGTGGATCTGGGGGTGCAGATGGCCTTCAACCTGGACGGCGGCGGCTCCACGGAGCTGTGGTTCCAGGGGGAGATCATCAACCGGCCCTCCGGCGGCGGCGAGCGGGGCATGTCGGACTGCATCTGGTTCTGACGGCGGCATCCGGGGCTTCCGCTGATCCCGTGACAGAAAACGCCTGCGACAGGCTCGAAAGCGGTGTCGCAGGCGTTTTTTATGCGCGAGGGGCCAGGCGGGCCAGGACATCCTGGCACCAGCCCAGCAGCGTGGGGAAGGCCGACGGGTCGTCGGGGCGGAGGGTCAGGATCTGCCGGTCGGCATCGGACAGCAGGGGCAGCAGCGTCCTCCGGCTGTCGGCGAACACCCCGCTGTCCAGGCAGTGCAGGTTCTGCAGGATGAAGAACGCGCCCTTGCAGCCTTCGGCCAGGACGGTGGCCTGTGCCTCCGGGGAGCCGTGCGCCCGGCTGTGGCACAGGGCATGGTACAGGTTGCCCACGCTCAGCTGCAGGAAGCTGCGCAGATCCCGCGCGTCCCAGGCGGGAACCAGATCGGCCAGACGCCCGTACACGTCCCGGGTGGCGTGGGTCAGGTGGCAGATTTCGAGGGGATTCCAGCGGGCCAGATCCTCCCGGCCGCAGATGAAGCCGCAGGACTTCTCCGGCTCCTCCAGGGCGTGGATGATCCGCCGGTACGCGTCCAGGTCGGCGGGGGTCAGGCGATCCAGCACCACCATCGCGTCGATGTCGCTGTCCGGGCCGGCTTCCCCGCGCAGATAGCTGCCCTGCAGCCCCACGTACACCAGCCGGGGGCCGAAGGCTTCCGTCAGGCGCCCGGTCAGCCGGGCAAGATAATCGTCAGGGCTGAACATCATGATGGCTCCTCGGCGGCCTTCTTCTGCTCAAGCAGCGCGTCCATGCGGGCGGTCAGGCGGGAAAGCACCTTCACGCCCTCCCGGAGCATGTCCCGCTCCTGCAGGCGCGGCTCCTTGAGCAGCATGGCGGTGGGCTTCTGGGCGGAGAGGGAGAGCCGCTTGTCCGTGTCGGCCATGGCCTGCAGAAGCGCCATGGGGTCGGGGATGTAGCGCTCGTCCAGGCGGAGGGTTAGCGCGCCCTTGCGGTAGAGCACCTGGCTTACGCCCACCCGGTTGGCCAGGGCCCGGAGCTGGGCGATGTCCAGCAGCGCGTCCACCACGGCGGGCGGCTCGCCAAAGCGGTCCAGCAGCTCGTCCACAATGTCCTCCCGGTCGGCCTGGGTGGCGATGGCGGCAATGCGCTTGTACATCTCCATGCGCTGGCGTTCGTCGTGGATGTAGTCTCCGGGGAGGAAGGCGTCCACGTTCAGATCCACCCGCGTGGCCAGCTCGCTGGGCGTGTGGGTACCCTGCACCTCCTGCAGGGTTTCCTCGATCAGCTTGCAGTACATGTCGTAGCCCACCGTGGCCAGATGCCCGTGCTGCTCGGGGCCCAGGATGTTGCCCGCGCCGCGGATTTCCAGGTCGCGCATGGCGATGCGGAAGCCCGCGCCGAACTCCGTGAACTCGCGGATGGCCTGCAGCCGCTGCTCGGCGGTTTCGGAGAGCATCTTGTCCGGGCGGACGGTGAAGTAGGCGTAGGCCTGGCGGTTGCTGCGGCCCACACGGCCCCGCAGCTGATACAGCTGGCTCAGGCCGAAGCGATCCGCGTCGAAGACGATCAGCGTGTTGGCGGTGGGCACGTCCAGGCCGCTCTCGATGATGGTGGTGCACAAAAGCACGTCGTAGCTGCCGGCGTAGAAGTCCATCATCACGTCCTCCAGGCCGTGCTCCTTCATCTGCCCGTGGGCCACGCCGATGCGCGCCTCCGGCACCAGCGCGCGCAGGCGGTTGTAGAACTGCTCGATGGAATGCACCCGGTTGTAGAGGAAGTACACCTGTCCGCCCCGGGAAAGCTCGCGCAGGATCGCGTCCCTGATCAGCGCGTCGGAGTAATCCACCACATGGGTCTGCACCGGCAGACGCTCCTCCGGCGGGGTTTCCAGCACGCTCATGTCCCGGATGCCCACCATGGACATGTGCAGCGTCCGGGGAATGGGCGTGGCGGACAGGGTCAGCACGTCCACCTGGCTCTTCATGCTCTTGATGATTTCCTTGTGGCCCACGCCGAAGCGCTGCTCCTCGTCCACGATGAGCAGCCCCAGATCCTTGAACTGCACGTCCTTGGCCAGCAGGCGGTGGGTACCCACGATGATGTCGATGTTCCCGGCCTTCAGCTCGCTGAGGATGGCCTTGGCCTCCTTGGCCGTGCGGAAGCGGCTGAGCACCTCCGCCCGCACCGGGAAGCCCTCGAAGCGCTTGAGCACCGTGTTGTAGTGCTGCTGGGCCAGGATGGTGGTGGGGGCCAGGATGGCCACCTGCTTGTTGTCCATCACGGCCTTGAAGGCGGCGCGGAGACTCACCTCCGTCTTGCCGTAGCCCACGTCGCCGCACAGGAGGCGATCCATGTTGTGATCGGACTCCATGTCCCGGGTGATTTCCTTCACGGACTGCTCCTGGTCGGGGGTCAGCTCGTAGGGGAAGCGATCCTCGAACTCCCGCTGCCAGGGGGTATCCGGGTGGAAGGCGTAGCCGTGGCTCTGGCTGCGCTTGGCGTACAGGGCCACCAGGTCGAAGGCCAGCTTCCGCAGACCCTCCTTGACCTTGCCCTTCTGCTTCTGCCAGTCGCCGCCGCCCAGACGGTTCAGCTTGGGGGGCTGGTTGGGGTTGCCGATGTAGCGCTGCACCCGCTCCAGCTGGTCGATGGGCACATACAGCTTGTCCGCGCCCTGGTACTGGATCAGCAGGTAGTCCCGGTAGGTGCCCTCGCTCTGCAGGTGCACCGTGCCCTGGTACACGCCCACGCCGTGATCCTCATGCACCACATAGTCGCCCACCTTCAGGTCGGTGAAGGCGGCGATCTTCTCGCCGGCTGTGCGGCGGGAGCGGGCCTTGCGGTAGCCCGCGCCGTAGATGTCCGTGTCCGCCACCACCGCCAGCTTCGCCTCCGGCCAGAGGAAGCCGTGGCTCAGCGTGCCGGGCAGCACCACCGTCTCGCCGATGATCAGGTTGTGGGCGTCCTCGATGAAGGTGGCGGGGGAGTCCAGCTCATTGAGGGACTGGGTCAGACGCTTGCCCCGGGCCACGCCGCCGGACAGCAGCGCCACGCACCAGCCCTGCCTGCGCCAGGTGCGGCAGTCCTCCGCCAGCAGCTTCAGCTGCGACTGGTACCCGGCCACGCCCTTGCACCCCAGGTCGATGGCGTCCTCGGTTTTCACGCCGCCCTGCCCGCGCAGAAGCTCCGACAGGGTCATGACGGTCGTGCCCTCCAGCGCGGCAAGCAGCTGCCCCCAGTCCATCAGCAGGGACTGCTGGGCCAGAACCGCCTCGCCCCGCTCCATGGCCGAGGACAGATCCTCCCCGAAGCCCCGCAGACGCTCGTCCGCCCGGTCACGCAGCTGATCCGGCGCGCACAGGAACACCACGTCCGGCCGGAACCAGTCCGCCACCGTGGCGGTGTGGTCGGTCAGCACGGTCAGCCATGCCCGGATCCGCCGGAAGGGCAGACCGTTTTCCACCGCGTCCGCGTCCCGCAGGAGCGCCGCCGCCCGGCGTTCCAGCTCCGCCGTGCGGGCTGCGTCCGCCGCCTTCTCCCGGGCCCTGGGCGCGACCTTTTTGTCAAAGACCTCCGCCAGCTCGTCGTCGTCATCGGGCAGGGGCGGCAGATCGTCGAAGAGCCGGGAGGGGGTGTTCTGCCCCGGGGCGGAGGCGCCAATGGCCTCCCGCATGCGCCGGGCGGCTTCGGCCCGCTCCGCTTCCGGCAGCAGCACCTCCGCCGCCGGGGGGATCAGCGCAACCTTCACCCGCTCCAGGCTTCGCTGGCTGATGCAGTCGAAGGCGCGGATGGAATCCACCTCGTCGTCGAAGAACTCGATGCGCAGGCTCTGGGATGCCGCCGGCGGATACACGTCCAGGATCGAGCCGCGCAGGGCACATTGCCCCTTGCCCTCCACCATGTCCACCCGCTCGTAGCCCATGAGGGTCAGGGCGCGGATCAGCTGCTCCGGCGGATAGCGGTCGGCCACCATCAGCCGGACGGTGGCGGCCCGGAAGGCGTCCGCGTCGCCCATGCGCTGCAGCGCCGCGTCCATGGAGGTCACCAGCAGCCGCGTGTCCCCGGCGGTGACCCGGGAGAGCGTCTCCAGCCGCCGCCACGCGCTCTCGTGGCTGGACGCGCCGCGGGTCAGGTCGATCTCCCCGCCGGGCAGGCAGGCCGCCTGATCCGGCAGCAGCTGCTGGGCGTCGTCGGCCAGACGGGTGGCCTTCAGGTCGTTGGCGGCGATGAGCAGCGCGCGCTTCCCCGTGTCCGACACCACCCGGGACGCAACAAAAGCCGCCATGCTCTCGGTCAGCCCGGTCACGGCGGTGGCGCGTCCATGCAGGATATTCTCTTCCAGCTTTTGCAGGGCAGGCGCCTTCGCGGCGCTCAGCAATGCCTGATTCATGGGACTCCTTTCCTCTTACAGAAGGGGTTTATTGACCATTATACCGCTGCATGGCATGGTCGATGCCGTTCTTCAGCCAGTCCTCCACGCAGTCAGCGGCCCGGATGAAGGCCTCCCGCATGGCGTCCTGCTCCTCGCGGAACTGGTAGCGGGACAGGACCCAGTCCGCCAGATCCCAGCCCTCGGGCCGGGCGCCCACGCCCACCCGGATGCGGGGGAAGCTCTGCGCCGGCGTATGCCCGATGATGGAGCGCATGCCGTTGTGGGTGCCCGCGCTGCCGGCCTTGCGCACGCGCAGCTTGCCCAGGGGCAGGTCGATGTCGTCATAGATGACCAGCAGATGATCCAGCGGGCACTTGTACCAGCTCAGCAGCTGGGCCACGCATTCGCCGGACAGGTTCATGAAGGTCTGGGGCTGGCAAAGCACCACCCGCGCATCCCCCATGGGGATTTCCGCCAGCAGGCCGTCCAGCTTCCTCCGGGTCAGCGGGGCGTTCCAGCGGGCGGAAAGGATGTCCGTCACCTCGAAGCCCGCGTTGTGCCGGGTGTGGGCGTACTGCGCGCCCGGATTGCCCAGGCCCACCACCAGAAAGGTTTCCTTATCCATACGTTCAAAGCCTCAATTCAGTTGAAAATGTTGCTCCAGCAGCCGGAGGGTTTCCTCAGGGGTGCGGCTTTCGTCTCGCATGAGGGTGAAGAACCCGCTGCGCAGGAAGTCCTCCACCACCCGGGGGCTGTTGATCTTCTCCAGGCAGGCCCGGAAGTTGGCCAGCACAGCGGGCGCGTCGGGCATCTGCTCCATGGTGCGCAGGAGGAACTGCTTCTCCGGGTCGCCGCGGTCGAAGAAGCGGCTGACGGAGACTTCCGGCGGGCTGAGCATGATGGCCACGTGATCCGGCCCGGCGATGCGCCGCAGCACGTCCACGGGAATGTTCGTGTCCACGAACACCGGGCGATCTTCCTCCGCCGTCAGCCGGATCAGCAGCGCGATCTCCAGTTCCGCCGCCTCCCGGGCGCTGCCCTCGATCCACGCGGCGTATTCCTCCGGCGTGCGGCGCAGGAATTCGTCCCATCCGCGCATGGTCCGGAAATAGCAAAGGTTGGGGTATTCCTCCGGGGACAGCTCCTCCTGCAGGGGCATGTGGTAGTTTTCGCCGCAGTGGATGCCGCCATGCTTTTCCGCAAGCAGGCGCACCATGGTGGACTTGCCGGCGTAGGCGGTGCCGTTGATGAAGTAGACGCGGCGGAAGAGCTTGCGCAGCAGGCTGTCATGCAGGGTGACGGGCATGGTTCCTCCCAAAAAGACGGCTATGCGGAGAAGCCCGGCAGGGGCCCCTCCGCGATGGTACGGGTGAAATGGTGCTGTCGCGCCTCAGGCCAGGAGCCAGGGGGCGGGGGTGACGGTGGCGGTTTCCGGCTCGTCCCGGGAGATGTCCAGGATCATCAGGCTCTTCTCCCCGGCGACGCGTTTCTTTTCCGGGGCGGAGGTGGCCATGACAAAGCCCATGCCCACCACGGTTACGCCGAACTCGTGCATCAGGTCGCACATGCCCTTGGCGGTGCCGCCGCCCTTGAGGAAGTCGTCCACGATCAGCGCGCGCTGCCCCTCGCGCACGGCCCGGCGGGACAGGGACATGGTCTCGATGCTGCCCTTGGAGCCGGAGACGTAGTTGATGTTCACCGCGGGGCCCTCGTAGACCTTGGAGGAGCGGCGGGCGATGACCAGCGGCACGCCCAGGGACGTGGCGGTGGAGAAGGCCACCGGGATGCCCTTGGTCTCCATGGTGAGGACGAAGTCGGGCGCGGCGGCGGTGTACTCGGTGGCGAGGATGTCGCCCATGCGGCGGACGATGTCGGGGGTGGAGAGAATATCGGAATAGTACAGGAAGCCGCCGGGCAGCACCCGCTCGGTGCCGGAGAGGGAATCGCACAGGCTGGCGATGAAGCTCCGGGCGCTCTCCCTGCTGACGCCGCAGCGGTAGCGCACGCCGCCGGCCGCGCCGGTCACCGTCTCCAGCTCGCCCAGGCCGAACTGCTTCACCACGTCCCGGAGGATGTCGATGTCCTCGCTCATGGTGGACTTGGCTGCGCCGAACAGGTCGCAGAAGTAGGAGAGGGTGAAAATGCGGTTGGGCGCGTCGGAAAGAATTTTCATCATGGCGCTCATGCGCTCGTTGCGGCGGATTTTTTCCACGGAAAGTCGCTCCTTACCCAGAAAGTCAGATTCCGAAAGAGAATCCAGAGCATTATAGCACATCTCCGCGAATGAATAAAGCTACCCGGAGAAGAAAAGTTCGTCTTTTCACTGTTTTTTCACAATTCCGCCGGCGGCAAAAAAGCCGAACGTTAGACTGGCGCGCTGCGCAGGGCGGCGGCGATCATCGTCCGCAGGGCATGGCAGCAGCCGCTCCAGCGGCTCAGGCACCAGCGGGCCAGACGCTCGTCGGGGAGCGTCAGCAGCAGCAGGATAGCCGGATGCTCCGCTTCGTCCTGCATCGTCAGGAGCCACTCGGCCCGGCTGGCCTGCTGCAGGGCCGGCGCGTCGCCCTCCGGCACGGGCGCGTCCGGGGAGAAGCCCTCCATCAGCGCGGCGGTTACCTGCTGGTAGATCTGCTGCGCGGCGTACTGCCAGCGCTGCTCCAGGTAGTTGTCGGGCAAATCGTCCCCGGTCAGGGTCATGTCCAGCAGCACCGACGCGCCCTCCAGCAGCCGCAGGCGCACGCCGCTGCGGCCGTCGGGGCCGGCGCAGGCCTCGGCAGGGGTCATCTGCTCGGTGCGGAAGCGCTCGCGCCAGGCGGGCGCCTCCCGGTCGATGAGGCTGCGGCGGCTGCGGGGGATCCGCCGGGTGAAGCTCTCCAGGGTAAAGACGCCCTCCGGGGTGGTCTCCAGCAGGCTGCCCAGGGGATGGGCGCTGCCGGCGATCTGCCCCTGCTCCTCCATGCCCTGCAGGCTCAGGTGCATGGTGAAGTAGTTCATCAGATCCAGCTCGGTCAGGAACTGGCTCAGCTGCATGCCGGTCACCGGCCCCAGGGCGCGCAGGGCGTAGAGGATAACCAGCTTGTTTTCCAGCTCGGGAATGCGGCGACGCTCCATGGCGGCTCCTTTCGCACAGGGTGTACAAATCCCCTCAAACTTGCGCTTGAGGGGCTTGACGGCAGGGACGGAAACGGCTCTCCTTCCGGCAATAAGGCCATGACAAAAACCCTCTGCAGGGGGTCAGCCATGGCAGGGGCGGTGGGAGCCGGGCAATGCGGCGCGCTTACGCCAGGAAGGGCTTGATGTCGCTCATCAGGTCGTCGCAGTCATCGGCATAAATCTCCAGGGTGATGGGCTTGCTCAGGTCCAGGGAGAAGATGCCCAGGATGGACTTGGCATCCACCACATGGCGGCCGGCGCGCAGATCCATGTCATAGGGATAGCGGTTGACCATGTTGACAAAGGTCTTGACGTTCTCGGCCAGGCTCAGCTTGATGTTGACGGACTTCATGCTTGACGCACCTCCATATCGCATTGGTACCGATACAGTATACCATTTTCTGCAGGAAATAGCAAGCGCATCCCAGGGGACGGGCGTGTAAAATTCGCGTCTGCCGGAAGCGGAAGATGCGCTGCGGAGCGCGTATAGCGGGTGGATTTCCCGGGCGGGGTGTGGTATACTGGATTTCGACGCAAAGAACGCCGCAGGGCGGGGCAAGGAGCTGACCGGGGCATGGAGCAGGTGGAAGCCAGCATTCTGGGGACGGTGTACCGCAACGCGGAGAATGGCTACAGCGTGGTCATGGCCCGCATGGGGCGCAGCGAAATCACCGTGGTGGGCACCCTGCCCGAGCTGACCCAGGGCGAGCAGGCGGTGTTCACCGGGGAATGGGTGGAGCATCCGCAGTACGGCCGGCAGCTGAAATGCACCGGCTGCACGCTCATGCAGCCCACCACCCTCCTGGGCATCGAGCGGTACCTGGGCAGCGGGCTGATCAAGGGCGTAGGCCCCTCCACGGCCAAGCTGATCGTGCGGCATTTCGGGGAGGAGACGCTGACCGTCCTCAGCGAGCACCCCGAGCGCCTGCAGGAGATCCCCAAGATGGGCAAGAAGCGCTGGATCCAGATTGCCGAGGCCTTCCGCGAGCAGCAGACCGCCCGGGAGGCCATGGTGTTCCTGCAGACCTACGGCGTGCCCGCCACATTGGCGGTGAAGATCAGCAAGCTCTATGGGGACCGCACCCCCGCGATGATCCGGCAGAATCCCTACCGGCTGTGCGAGGATCTGGAGGGCGTGGGCTTCCTGACGGCGGACAGGATCGGCGCGGCGCTGGGGATCCCCCCGGACAGCGAGGGGCGCATCCAGGCCGCCATGAAGTACGTGCTCAAGGACGCGGCGGCGGCGATGGGGCATGTGTATCTGCCCCGGGCGGAGCTGGCCCGCCGGAGCGCCCAGCTGCTGAAGGTGCCCGAGGACATGTGCCAGCGGCAGATCGATCAGCTGGGCCTGACGCGTGATCTGGTGCTGAACGACGGCACAGAGGCGGAGGGCCAGCGGGTCTACCTTCCCCAGTATGATTCCGCCGAGCGGGAGGTGGCCACCCGCCTGTGCGAGCTGATGGCCTCCCTGGCCCCGGTGAAGAGCCATGGCGCCAACAGGGCCATCGACGCCTTCGAGAAGAGCCGGGATATCCGCTTCAGCCCCCGGCAGCGGCAGGCCATCATCTCCGCCCTGGAGACGGGGGTGCTGGTGATCACCGGCGGCCCCGGCACGGGCAAGACCACCATCATCAACTGCATCATCAGCCTTCTGTCCCACGAGGGGGACGTGGTGCTGTGCGCGCCCACGGGCCGCGCGGCCAAGCGCATGACCGAGGCCACGGGCTTTGAGGCCAAAACCATCCACCGTCTGCTGGAGTACGACGGGGACAGCGGCAATTTCTCCCGCAACCAGGACGAGCCCCTCGAGGGCGACTGCATCATTGTGGACGAGACGTCCATGGTGGATCTGATGCTGATGCGGGCGCTGCTGCGGGCGGTGGAGCCGGGGACGCGGCTTTTGCTGGTGGGTGACGCGGATCAGCTGCCCTCGGTGGGGGCGGGCAACGTGCTGGGGGATATTCTGATGAGCGGAATCGTGCCCCACGTGCGATTGACGGACATCTTCCGCCAGAGCGAGCAGAGCCGCATCGTCGTCAACGCCCACCGGATCAACCGGGGCGAAATGCCCCTGCTCAACGAGAAGGGCACGGACTTTTTCTTCGAGCGCAGGGAATACTTCCGGGACGCGGCGCAGAGCATCGTGCAGCTGGTGACGGGGCGACTGCCCAAATTCCTGGGCGCGAAGGCGGAGGACGCGGCGGACTTCGCGCTGCGCAACATTCAGGTGCTGGCCCCGGCGAAAAAGGGCGAGTGCGGCGTGACCGCGCTGAACATGCTCCTGCAGTCCGCGCTGAATCCCGCTTCCCCCGACAGGCCCCAGCTGACCTACGGCGAGACAGTCTTCCGCCTGGGGGACAAGGTGATGCAGACCCGCAACGATTACCAGATCGAATGGCGGAAGGAGACCCCCCGGGGCTGGGAGGACGGCACGGGGGTATTTAACGGGGACGTGGGGTTCATCACCGCGGTGGACACGGAGGAGCACAGCCTCACGGTGCTCTTCGACGAGGAACGGGAGGTCGTCTACCAGTCGGCGCAGCTGGAGAACCTGGATCTGGCCTATTGTCTGTCGGTGCACAAGAGCCAGGGCAGCGAGTTTCCGGCGGTGGTGATGCCGGTGGTGGGCGGGCCGCCCATGCTGCTGACGCGGAATCTGTTCTACACGGCGCTGACCCGTGCGCGGAGTCTGGTGGTGCTGGTGGGGCGCGAGGAGGTTATCCGGCAGATGGTGGAGAACGATCACATTCTGGGGCGTTACACGGCCCTGAGCGAGCGGCTGCAGACGATGGCGCAGCTGCTGCCCCGGTGAGGGCGTGGGCGTGGCTCCGCCGGGCGGACGAATGGCTGATGTCGGCGGTGTATCCGCGCAGGACGCTGTGCCTGCTGTGCGGGGGGCTGAGCCATGGGGCATTCCTGTGCGGGGACTGCCGGGAGCGTCTTGAGACCCTGCGGCTGACGGGGCCGCTGTGCCCGGAGTGCGGGCATCCTGTGCGGGACGGGGAATGCCGCTTCTGCCACGGGCAGTCGCTGTGCCGGATGCGCTCGGTGTGGCGGCACGAGGACGCGGCGCTGATGCTGGTGCACCGGCTGAAGTATCAGGCGGTGGCGGACTGCGCGCAGCCTCTGGCGCAGGGGATCGCGGAGCTGGCGCGGAGCATGGGGCTTCCGGCGAACACGGTGATCACCTGGGTGACCATGCCGCGCAGGCGTCTGCGGGAGCGGGGGATCGACCATGGCCGATGCCTGGCGGAGGAAACGGCCCGGCTGCTGGGCATGCCCTGCCGGCAGCTGCTGACGCGCCGGGGCGAGGGGCATACGCAGCACGGGCTGACCCGGAAGGAGCGGCTGAAGAACCTGGCGGGCGCGTTCATCTGCGAGGAGGAGCTGTACCAGCCGGTGCTGCTGGTGGACGACGTGATGACCACCTCCGCCACGGCGCAGCGCTGCGCGGTGAGCCTGCTGGAGGCGGGGGCGCGGGGAGTCGTGGTGATCACCGCGACCCAGGCCGGAGGATGAGGGGCCATCCCCGGCATACACCATTCGGAACGGATGAAGGATATGGAGGAGGAAGGCTGATGCCGAAGCTGACAGGACGCAGGGTAACGCTGCGTCCCTACCGGCAGGCGGACCGGGAGCACATCCTGGCCTGGGCCAATGATGAGGAAACGACCCGGTACCTGAGCGGAATATTCGACCTGCCCTACACGGAGAAGAACGCCGACGATTATCTGGCCATGGTGATGGCCGGGAGCCCTGACAGGGCGGCCTTCGTCATCGCGGACGCGGATACGGAGGGATATCTGGGGCAGATTGATCTGATGGACATCGACCGGCGGAACCGTTCGGCGACGCTGGGCATCCTGCTGGCCCGGGGGAAGGACCGGGGACGGGGGCTGGGCCGGGAGGCCATCGGGCTGATGTGCCGCTACGGCTTCCGGACGCTGGGGCTGAACCGGATCGAGCTGACGGTGATGGCGGACAATATCCGGGCGGAGAGGTGCTACCGGGCCTGCGGATTCCAGGCGGAGGGCGTGCGCCGCCAGGCGGACTGGCACGACGGCGCCTTCCGGGACGTGAGGGTGATGGCGCTGCTGCGGGAGGACTATGACAGGATGGAGGAAAACGGGCATGCTTGAGGGAAGCCTGGTGCGTCTGCGGGCCTTTGAGCAGGGGGATCTGGACGCCAATCACGCCTTTGTCAACGATTACGGGACGCTGCGGGACATGCTCAGCGGGATTCCCTTCCCCGCCTCCTACGAGGACGAGCGCCGCTGGCTGGAGCAGCAGACCAGCTACACCCGCGGGGAGTACCAGTTCGCGGTGGAGGATTTCGAGGGCGATCTGGTGGGCCGGTGCGGGGTGATCCGCCTGGACTGGAAGAACCGCCTGGCGGAGCTGGGCATCATGATCGGCGCGCCCTACCGCCGCCGGGGCTACGGGAAGGAGGCCATGGAGCTGCTGTGCGGCTTCTGCTTCCGGGAGATGAACCTGCACAAGCTGAAGGTCAGCGTCTTCGCCTTCAACGAGGCGGCCATCCGCTGCTACGAGGGCTGCGGCTTCGAGCGGGAGGGCCTGCTGAAGGACGAGCTGTGGCGGGACGGCGCCTACCGGGACGTGGTGGTGCTGGCCCGGCGGAGCGGACAATAAACTGATTTTTTCGTGAAAAGAAGCGTTCGGCCGTTGACAGACAGGCTCCGGGGCGGTATTATTTTCTGGTTGCGACGCATTTCCCGGGGTTGACGCGATGACGGCGCGCCGGATGCGGCAATCGCACGCGAACAGCCTTCCGCAGCGGGCGGAGGGCTGGCTGACGCGGGGGCGGCGGAGAACGCGTCCCTGACCACTTGGTGGAGGTAGGCTGTTTTGAAGAAGATTGTGACGAAGTTCGGCGGCAGTTCCCTGGCGGACGCAGGTCAGTTTGCCAAGGTCAAGGCGATCCTGGATATGGATCCGGCCCGCATGTACGTGGTGCCCTCGGCCCCTGGCCGCCGCTTCAAGGAGGACGACAAGGTCACCGACCTGCTCTACCGCTGCCACAGGCAGCGCAGCGCGGGGGAGGACTATCAGGACACCTTCGACCTGATTGCCGCCCGGTACATGGACATCGCCGAGGAGCTGGGGCTGCACTGCGACCTGGGCGCGGCGCTGGACGAGGTGAACGAGAACATTGCCGCCGGCGCCAGCGCGGACTACTGCGCCTCCCGGGGCGAGTACCTCAACGGCCTGCTCCTGGCGGATTACCTGGGCTGGCGGTTCCTGGACGCGGCCGAGGGCGTGAAGTTTGACGAGCAGGGCATGCTGGACAGCGAGCAAACCAACCGGGTGCTGGGTCAGCTGCTCTCCGACGGGGTGCCCACGGTGGTGCCGGGCTTCTACGGCTCCATGCCGGACGGCAGCATCCACACCTTCAGCCGGGGCGGCAGCGACATCACCGGCGCGATCGTGGCCCGGGCTGCCGAGGCCGA
Source organism: Aristaeellaceae bacterium (assembly GCA_051886675.1). Classification (GTDB taxonomy): domain Bacteria; phylum Bacillota; class Clostridia; order Christensenellales; family Aristaeellaceae; genus UBA11524. The sequence continues at coordinate 11,823 of JBJEYH010000378.1, read as the reverse complement.
CGTATACGAGAACTGGACGGACGTGTCCGGCTTCCTGATGGCGGATCCCCGGATTGTCAGCAATCCCCGGGAGATCAGCGCGATCACCTACCAGGAGCTGCGGGAGCTGTCCTACATGGGCGCCTCCGTCCTGCATGAGGACGCGGTGTTCCCCGTCCACGCGGCGGGCATTCCCACCAACATCCGCAATACCAACAACCCCGATCATCCCGGCACCATCATCAGCCTGGACGCGCCGGTGAGCGGCTCCGTGCCCACCATCACGGGCGTGGCGGGGCGCAAGGGCTTCTCCGTCATCAGCGTGGAGAAGGCCATGATGAACAGCGAGCGGGGCTTCGGCCGGAAGGTTCTGCAGGTGGTGGAGGAAGCGGGGCTGTCCTTCGAGCATCTGCCCACGGGCATCGACACCATGTGCGTGGTGGTGGCCGGCGACGCGCTGGCCCCCGTGCGGGAGGAGGTCGTGGGCCGCATCCTGGAGCTGACCCATGCCGATACCCTCACCGTGCATGATCACATGTCCATCATCGCCACGGTGGGCCGGGGCATGGTGCACAACTGCGGTACCGCCGCGCGCCTGTTCTCCGCCATGAGCCAGGCGGGCATCAACGTTCGCATGATCGACCAGGGCTCCAGCGAGCTGTCCATCATCGTGGGCGTGGACGATCAGGATTTCGAAAAGACCGTCAAGGCGATCTACAGCGCCTTCGTCGACTGAGCTTAGCTGAATCACGGATGAATGGAGCGAACAGGGCTGTCGCTCCATTCATTCTTTTGCGTATGGGCGGATGGCATACAATACGGAAGAAGCGGGGAATGTTCCATGACTGTGACCTGGCAGATGCTGCTGACGGTGTGCCCGATGGTGTTTCTGGCGGGGTTTGTGGATTCGGCGGCGGGGGGCGGGGGGCTGATCAGCCTTCCGGCGTACTATCTGGCGGGGCTGCCGCCGGTGCTGGCCGCGGGCACCAACAAGCTCTCGGCGGGGCTGGGGACGGTGGCGTCCTCGGCGCGGTTCCTGGCGGGGGGCAAGGTGCATGGCTGGACCGCGCTGCTGGCGGCCCTGGGCGCGCTGCCGGGCAGCTGGCTGGGCACGCTGCTGCTCCAGCACATCCCGGAAAACGCCGTGCGGGTGATGATGCTGGTGATCATCCCCCTGGTGGCGGCGGTGGTGCTGCTGCGGGGCAAGAACCTGGGCGGCGTGCGGCGGGTGCCGGAGGGCGCGGTGAAGCCGGTGAGCTTCCTCATCGGGCTGACGGTGGGCTTCTATGACGGGCTGGTGGGGCCGGGGACGGGGACGTTCCTGGTGATTCTGTTCACCATGGTGCTGGGCATGGAGGCGGTGCTGGCCAGCGGCACGGCCAAGCTGGTGAACCTGACCAGCAACGCGGCGTCCCTGGTGACGCTGCTGTCGGCGGGACAGGTGCTGTTCGCCCTGGGGCTGCCGGCGGCGGCCTGCGGCATCCTGGGCAACCTCCTGGGCGCGAACATGACCATCCGCAGGGGCTCGGGGTTCATCCGGGGGATGCTGATGGCGGTGCTGGCCCTGCTGCTTGCCAAGATGCTGCTGGATGTGGTACAATAATATGGATTATGATGCTGGATGAGCGGGAGGCTTCGTGCGATGGGTGCAGCGGAAATCAGCCTGCGGGTGCCGGGCAAGAGGGAATACGCGCTGGTGATCCGTACGGCGCTGGGCGGCGTGGCGGTCCTCAAGGACCTGAACGTGGACGCGCTGGACGATCTGCGCGCCGCCGCTGACGAGGCCTGCGACTGTCTGCTGCACCAGGGCCGGCCGGTGGAGACGCTGTCGCTGGACGTGCGCGACGACGGCGCCACCCTCACCGTGACCCTGGCGGCGGAGTTCATCGGGGATCACTGCATCGAGCCCTGCGAGGACATCACGCCGATCTCCCGCGCGGTGCTGGAGACGCTGATTCCCCACGTGAAGCTGACCCAATGCGAGTGCGGCTGCGTCCAGCGCATCGACCTGACGCTGAACAAGGCGGTGTGAGGTGAGGCGCGATGAATGATACGCTTCTGACGCCGCTGCTCACGCAGTACGCCCGGGAGCCATCCCCGGAGACGATGGCCCGGCTGGTGGAAATGTGTCTGCCGCTGTGCCGGCACATCGCCCGGCGGTTCGCCGGCCAGGGCGTGGAGACGGAGGATCTGGAGCAGGTGGCGGCCATGGCGCTGATGAAGGCCATCCAGCGCTTCGAGCCGGAGCGGGGATTGAAATTCACCACCTACGCCACCCCCACCATCGCCGGGGAGGTGCGCAACTATATCCGCGACAAGGGCGCGGCGCTGCGCATCAGCCGCGACAGCCGCACGCAGCTCTACCGTCTGCAGAAGGAGCAGGACCGCCTGACCCAGCAGCTGCAGCGGGAGCCCTCCCTGAAGGAGCTGGCCCAGGCCATGGCCATGACCCCCGAGGCGCTGCTGAACCTGCTGGATCAGCGCGAGAGCAGCGCGTTGCTGTCCCTGAACGGCAGCGCCGCCGCGGAGGACGAGGACGCGCAGGAGCTGGAGGAACGTCTGGGCGCGCTGGATCCGGGGTATGACCGGGTGGAGCAGCAGGCCTGGATGGAGTGGGTGTTCCGGCAGGTGACGCCCACGGAGAAGCGCCTGCTGGAGATGCGCTTCATCCAACGCATGGGCCAGCGGGAAACCGCCCGGGAGCTGGGCGTGAGCCAGATGCAGGTCAGCCGCATGGAGCGGCGCATCCTGGCCAGGCTCCGGGAAATGTCCGGCGCCGTGAACTGACAAGCGAAAACGACCATGCTATTGAAGGAGATCAATCCATGTATCAGATGACGCCTCCCCAGCCGCCCAAGCCGCCCAAGAAGAAACTGAATATCTTTCAGCTGCTGATTATTCTGGCGGCCTTCGGCTTTGCCATCTGGTATCTGGTCAAGACGCTGGCGCCGGCGGCCTCGCCCTACGCGACCATCACCGCGGGAACCCTGGGCGCGCGCTATTCGGGGGATTGCCTGATCGTGCGCAACGAGACCCCCTACGACGCCGAGGGCGTGACCAGCGTGGACTACAGGGCGGAGGAGGGCAGCCTGGTGCAGCGGGGCGATACCATCTGCTATGTGTATTCCTCCAGCCTGTCCACCAAGGAGGTCACCGCCCTGCAGGATTACCGCGACCAGATCCGCGATTACCAGCTGCAGCTGCTGGCCTCCGAAACCACCTACGACGCCAAGCTCGCCCGGGTGGAGAGCGACGTGCTGGCCAGGGCCCGGGAGGTGCGGGAGCTGATCGCCGGGGCCCGCGGCAGCCTGACCAATCAGGAGAAGCTGCTGGATGCCGCCATCGACGCCCGGCAGCTGTACCTGAAGCAGAAGTATTCCTCCGACCAGCGGCTCTCCCGCCTGTACGACGACGAGCTGAGCCAGGAGCAGCGCATCCAGAGCTGGACCAAGGCCTACGCCGCCACCCAGGAGGGGCTGGTGAGCTTCTACTCCGACGGCTACGAGTACAGCCTCACCGCCGCCAACTACGATACCTTCATTCCCTCCGACGTGCGGCGCATGTACAACGGCTACAAGCCGGAACGCTCTACCGCCGACAAGGGCAAGACCACCATCTACCGCACCGTGCGGGACGGCATGTGGTACGTGCTGTTCCTCTCCGACGACAGCACCTGGACCCCTGTGGACGGCCAGACCTATGAGCTGAAGCTGGAGCGGTTTGAGAACACCACCGTCATGGCGACGGTGGAATCCAGCACCCGTTCGGGAGGCGAGCTGCTGGTGCGGCTGTCGGTATCCGGGTCGGTGAAGCCGGTGCTGTACATGCGCACCTGCCAGGCGGAGCTGGGCGATTATGTATCCAGCCTGTGCGTGCCCTCCCGGGCGCTGATCCGCCAGGACGACATGGACTACGTGGTGGTGGTGGACGGCGCGAATCAGTCCCTGATTCCGGTCAACATCCTCCTCAAGGACGGCGACAATGTGTACATCACCGCCATCCAGCAGGGGCTGCTCTACGAGGGGCAGACGGTGCTGCTGTTCTGAGGGCGAAGGGAGACAGACGTGATGGACATGGCATGCGAACTGGCTGCGCGGCTGGCGGCAATCCGCGCGAATCTGGCGGAAGCCTCGGAGGGCCGCTATCCGGCGCCGAAGCTCATCGCGGTGACGAAAACCCATCCGGCGGAGGACATTCTGCCCCTGCGCGCCCTGGGGGTGAAGGACATCGGCGAGAACCGTGTGCAGGAATTGGTGGAAAAACTTCCGGCGCTGGAAAGAAATTTTGACATTCACCTCATTGGCAGGTTGCAAAGTAACAAGGTTAAATATATAATAGAGGATGTATGCTTGATTCATTCGCTGGACAGGCTGTCCCTGGCGCAGGAAATTGACCGCCAGGCGCAGCGGGTCGGACGGGTGATGCCGGTGCTGGTGCAGGTCAGTCCGGCGGGGGAGGAACAGAAGGGCGGCATGCCGCCGGAGGAGGTTCTTCCCTTTCTGCGCAGGGTCCGGGAAATGCCCGGGCTGCAGGTGCGCGGCCTGATGGCCGTGATGCCCCTGTCGCAGGATGAAGCATACCTGACAGGATTGTTTTCCGGCATGCGGCAGCTGTTCGAGCGCCTCAGGGATGAGGCCGTGGACGGCGTGAGAATGGAGGAGCTCTCCATGGGCATGTCGGGTGACTATAGGCTGGCCGCGCGTCACGGCGCGACGATGGTGCGCATTGGCAGCGCGCTGCTGGGCCAGCGGATCAATCGGTAAAGAGCTTAGGGGGAAAACGAATGTCTTTGATGGATTCGATGCAGGCACTGCTGGACAAGGTCAGGCAGCGCGCCGGCGGCGAGGAGGAGGAGCAGACCTCCAACATGGCCAACGGCGGCTTCAGCGGCTATCGTCCCGCAACGTCCAGGCACCGCGTCAACCGGGAGACCGGCCGTCAGGCTGTGCCGGAGCAGAATACCGGCTACGACATGGGCAATCAGCAGGGCGCCTACGCCACGGCTTCGCAGGGCGTCTGGCAGACCCAGCAGGGCACGGGCTATCAGCAGGGCGCGGGATACCAGCAAGGCACGGGTTACCAGCAGGCCACGGGCTATCAGCAGGGCACAGGTTACCAGCAGGCCACAGGTTACCAGCAGGGCACGGGCTATCAGCAGGCCCCGACCTATCAGGGCGCGGACTATCAGAACGCCTGGCCGAACAACGGCTATCAGCCCACCAATCAGGGCCCCTGGCAGCAGCCCCAGCAGCAGAGCGCCTGGCAGAATCAGAACAGCTACGGTCAGGAGGGATCCTGGCAGAACGGTCAGGGCGCGCCCAACAACATCTCCTACATGCCCATGTCCTGGGCCTTCGTGGACAAGAACGGCCGCGCCTACAGCCATGTGGAGCGCGTGGCCCAGGTAACCCAGGTGCCTTCCTGCTACCGCATCATCGAGTTCATGCGCAACGGGGAGAGTGTCATTGTCAATACCGAGATGATCAACGATCCCGCGGAGACGGACCGCTGCCTGGACATGCTCTACGGCGCGGCCTGCGCCCTGGGCTGCACGCTGACCCGCATTTCCTCCCAGAAGGAGATCTACCTCATTTCGCCCGAGACGGTGATGGTGGTGCCCTATGAGGGCATCCGGCGGATGAGCGATCAGGACATCAACGCCCGCTGGCCCGATCCCGACACGATGTACGGCCGCTACGACTACGGCTGGAATCAGCAGCAGAGCAGCTATCAGGAGCGGGGCAGGAGCGACGGCCGCCGCGGCTATGCCGGCCGGTATGACGAGGGCTATGGCGGCTACCAGCCTGCCTACGCCAGGTAAGAGAGGTTCGGCATGAGGCTGATCTATACGTTGCTCAGCATGCTTCTGTCGCTTTACGAGATCGTGCTGTTCATCTATGTGGTGATGAGCTGGATCCATCCCGCCGCCAACCGGTGGACCGAGCTGGTTCGCCGCCTGGTGGAGCCGGTGCTCCAGCCCATCCGCCGGGTGCTGATGCGTCATTTGCCGGCCCGCTGGCAGATCATCGACTGGTCGGTGCTGGCGCTGTGGCTGATCATCGGCCTGGCCCGCCGGGTGCTGATGATGCTGTTCAGCGCGATGCTCTTCTGGTGAGCGCATGGACAGAAACGACGAGGCCCGGCAAACCCGGCTGCGTCTGCATCAGCAGGCGGAGCGCGCGGACAGGCTGGGCATTGCTGTAGCGGGGCGCTTCCTGACGACGGAGGAGCAGTCCTTCGCCCGGCAGGAGGCCCGGGCATGCGGGGTGGAGGTATCCTTCAGCGGCGGCTGGCCGGAGGCTGAGCGGGTACAGCCCTGCTTCCATCCCTCGTGGGAGGAGCCGCAGTTCAGCCTGTGCTGGCTGGAGATCCGCTGGAACAGCAAATTTGCCCGGGTGGATCACCGGGATCTGCTGGGCAGCCTGATGGCCCTGGGGATGGATCGCGCCTTCCTGGGGGATCTGATCGCCGGGGAGGATCACGCGTACCTGTGCGCGCTGCCGGAAATGGCCCGCCGATTGCCCGTGGAATGGGAGAAGGCCGGGAACGCGCCCATCCGCGTGACGGAGCTGAGCGAGCCGCCGGTCATCGAGCCGCCCAGAGGGGTCATGCTGCGGGATACCGTGGCGTCGCTGCGGCTGGACAGCGTGCTGGCCAGCGGCATGAAGATTTCCCGTGCCAGGGCGGCGGAAATCATCCGTCAGGGCGTGGTGTCCGTCAACCATCAGCTGGAGGAGCGGACGGATCGCCTGCTGGAGGCGGGACAAATCCTGTCGATCCGGGGCTTCGGCCGCGTACGCCTGAAGGAGGTTGGGCAGCCTACCAGGAAGGACCGTCTGCCCATCGCCCTGGAGGTATTCACCAAAACATGACCTGCGCAGGGGCGCGGATTTTAGAAAGGAGCATGCACCATGCAGATTACCGTGGAAATGATCGACACCAAGGAATTCAAAATCAAGCCGCGCGGCTATGACCAGCAGGAGGTCGACGATTTCCTCGATGCCATTGGCGACGAGATGGTCCGCCAGCTGGATACCATCCAGTCTCTGCAGCAGCAGCTGCAGCAGGCCAAGGCCGCCCGTCCCCAGCCTCAGCCCGAGGCGCCCACCCAGGTGCTCAAGCCCGTGCAGCCCAAGCCCGCGCCTGTCGCTTCCCCGGCCAGCGATTCCTTCCGCGAGATCCTGGAGATGGCCCAGAAGGTGAAGGATCAGACCATCGCCGAGGCTCAGCGCAAGGCTGACGCCATCGTCGAGGAGGCCAACAACCAGGCCAGCATCCGCCTGTCCGGCCTGGAGAAGGAAAGGGACGCCCTGACCCGCGAGGTCGCCGCGCTGAAGGCTGCCGCCAACGAGTACCGCGCCAAGTTCGAGGCGCTGCTCCAGGCCCAGCAGGAAGCCATGGAGAAGGCTGCGGATCTGTTCTGATTTTATCATTGTTAGCCAGCGGAAGGCATCGATAGGGTGTCTTTCGCTGGCTTTTTTTGCAGGGAGGGGGTGAATCGCCATGCCGGAGCAGCCGAAAAACCGCGGCTTGCGGGAGCTTTTCGCGCCGGAGGAGCGGTGCGAGCAGGTGCGTCTGTCGGTGCGGGGGCTGGTGGAATTCACCCTGCATGGGGAGGACATCTATCCCTCCGGCGGGTCGCTGCGGGACATGCAGGAGGGCATGCTGGGGCACAAGGGCCGGCAGGGGCAGCTGGGGGCGGGCTGGCAGGCGGAGGTTCCGCTGGAGCTGACCGTGCCCGTGGAGGATGAGGACGCCGAGCTGCTCATCGCCGGGCGGATGGACGCGTACCTTCCCGGGGACGTCCCCCAGGTGGAGGAAATCAAGCTGTGGCAGGGGAAGGAGCCGCCTGCCGCGCCCATGCCCGCCCATGAGATGCAGGCGGTGTGCTACGGGCACATGCTGTGCTGCCAGGGGGCGGAGCGGGTGATGATCCGCGTGTGCTATGTGGATCGGAAGGGCAAGCCCCGGGGGCAGTTCGAGCGGGAGATGACCGCGGCGGAATGTCAGGCGGCCTTCCTGTCCCTGCTGGAGCCGTATCTGCGGCGGTGGCGGATGGTGCGGCGGCACCGGCGGGAGCGGGACGCGTCCCTGCGCCGTCTGGTCTTCCCCTATGCCAGCTACCGGGCGGGGCAGCGGGACATGGCGGTGCAGGTATACACGGCCATCCGGCTGGGGCGGCGGCTGTTCGCGTCCATGCCCACGGGCACGGGCAAGTCGGCGGCGGCGCTGTTTCCGGCGCTGAAGGCTCTGGGCGAGGGGCTGACCGGCCAGGTGTATTACCTGACCGCGCGGACGACCCAGCGTCAGGGGGCCTGGGAGGCGCTGGCCCGGATGCGCCGTCAGCCGCTGCATCTGTGGGCGCTGACCCTGGACGCCAGGGACAAGCAGTGTCCGGACAGGACGGTCTGCCATCCGGACTGGTGTCCCCGGGCGAAGGGCCACTTTCTGCGGGACAGCGCGGCCATCGAGGAAATGATGACCCTCGGGGACTGGTCGCCGGAGGCCATCCGCGCCATGGCGGACAAGCACGGCCTGTGTCCCTTCGAGTTCAGCCTGTCCCTGGCGGAGGTGGCTGACCTGACCATCTGCGACTACAACTACGCGCTGGATCCGGCGGTGCACATCCAGCGGATCTTCGACCGGACGGCCAATGTGACCCTGCTCATCGACGAGACCCACAACCTGCTCCATCGCCTGCGGGAGATGCTTTCCGGCGCGGTGGAGGGCGGGCGCATCCGGAAGCTGCGGACGGTGGTGGGCAAGGCGGCGGGGCGGAAGCATCCGCTGTACAAGGCCATGACGAATGTGCTGCGGGCGCTGGAGGATCTGGACGTGCCGGAGGACGCGGAGGAAGGGCTTCTGCCGGATTTCCCGCAGAGCCTTGACCGGGCGGCGGCGGAGCTGGCGGACGCCTTCATGGACGCGGCCATGGAGCGATTCCCCTGGGATGAGGCGGGGGAGCGGCTGGTGGACACGACCTCTGCGCTGTTGGGATTCCTGCGGGCCCGGCGGGGGGACACGGCGGACTACGCCTGGATCTGGCAGGGGAAGCGGGACAGGACGGCCACGGCCTTCGCGCTGGAGGTGGGGCCGTACTTCGCCCAGGTGACGGCGCGGCTGCGGGGGGTGGTGTGCTTCTCGGCCACGATGGATCCGCTGGAGGACATGAAGCTCCTCCTGGGCGGCACGGAGGAGGACGCCTGCTTCGCCATGCCCTCGCCCTTCCCGCGGGAGAACCTGCTGCTGCATCAGCTGCGCATCAACACCCGCTATCAGCAGCGGGAGGCGGCGGTGGGGCAGATTGCCGAAGCCCTGCGCACGCTGGTGGCATCCCGGCCGGGGCGGTACATTGCGTTTTTCCCCAGCTTTGCCTTCATGAACCGGGTGGCGGAGGCCCTCGACCTTCCCTGCCAGGTGCAGAGAACCCGCATGACCGACGAGGAGCGCCGGGCATTCCTGGCGGCGTATGTGCCGGGGGGTGCGCCGGTTTTGTCGCTGTGCGTGCTGGGCGGGGTGTTTGCCGAGGGGATTGACCTGCCCGGCGAGGCGCTGGACGGCGTGGCGGTGGTAGGCGTGGGACTGCCGCAGCTGAACCTGTTCCAGGAGACGCTGCGGGAGCACTACCAGCAGACGCTGGGGGACGGCTTCCTGTACGCGTACATGATCCCGGGCATGCAGAAGGTGGCGCAGGCGGTGGGCCGGGTGATCCGCACGGAGACGGATCGGGGCGTGGCGCTTTTGCTGGACGACCGCTACAGCCAGCCTGCCTACAGGAGGCTGTGCCCGGCCCACTGGGACATCGGCCGGGGCGATCCGGCGGAAGCCCTGCGCAGGTTCTGGGCGCGGGAATAAAAAGATGGCTGGCGCGGAGCCTTCCGGAGGGGGAGGGCTCGGCGTCAGCCTTTTGGCTTTGGGGGATGGGGGCGTTCCTTGGCTGCGGTGCGGAAATCTGCCGTTTCCGACGCGGGCGGACTTCGTCGCCTGCTGGGGGACTTGGGTGGGGCGTTCTTTTGATGGGTGGTTCAATCTGCCGTTTCCGGCGCGAAAGGCCCCACCGCCCAGGATGTCGGGGGAGGGGCTGGGGTTGTTCCTTTGGGGATTGCGCGGAACCTGCCGTTTCCGCCGCGGGCGGACTTCGTCGCCTGCTGGGAAACTTGGGTGGGCCGTTCGCTTGAGGGGGCAACCTGCCGTTTCCCGCGTAGAAGGCCCCTCCGCCCAGGATGTCGGGGGAGGGGCTGGGGTGTTCCTTTGGGGAATGCGCGGAACCTGCCGTTTCCGACGCGGGCGGACTTCGTCGCCTGCTGGGGAACTTGGGTAGGCCGTTCTTTTGAGGGGGGGCAACCTGCCGTTTCCGGCGCGGAAGGCCCCTCCGCCCAAGATGTCGGGGGAGGGGCTGGGGTGTTCCTTTGGGGATTGCGCGGAACCTGCCGTTTCCGCCGCGGGCGGACTTCGTCGCCTGCTGGGGGACTTGGGGCGGGCCGTTCTTTTGATGGGTGGTTCAATCTGCCGTTTCCCGCGTAGAAGGCCCCTCCGCCCAGGATATCGGGGGGAGGGGCTGGGGTTGTTCCTTTGGGGATTGCGCGGAACCTGCCGTTTCCGGCGCGGGCGGACTGCGTCGCCTGCTGGGAAACTTGGGTGGGCCGTTCGCTTGAGGGGGCAACCTGCCGTTTCCGCCGCGAAAGGCCCCTCCGCCCAGGATGTTGGGGGAGGGGCTGGGGTGTTCCTTTGGGGAATGCGCGGAACCTGCCGTTTCCGGCGCGGGCGGACTGCGTCGCCTGCTGGGAAACTTGGGCGGGCCGTTCCTTTGAGGGGGGGTCAATCTGCCGTTTCCCGCGTAGAAGGCCCCTCCGTCCAGGCTGTTGGTGGGAGGGGATGGGGTTGTTCCTTTGGAGAATGCGCGGAACCTGCCGTTTCCGGCGCGGGCGAACTTCGTCGCCTGCTTGGAAACTTGGGTGGGCCGTTCCTTTGAGGGGGGGTCAATCTGCCGTTTCCGGCGTAGAAGGCCCCTCCGCCCAGGATGTCGGGGGGAGGGGATGGGGTTGTTCCTTTGGGATTGCGCGGAACCTGCCGTTTCCGACGCGGGCGAACTTCGTCGCCTGCTTGGAAACTCTGGCTTCTTTCCGCTCCTTTTTATCTTTTTCTTTTTGTTGCGCCTGGGCTGCCGCCCAGACCTGCGCAGGGGCTAACGCCGCCCCTGCACCCGCGCAAGGGGCATCGCCCCTTGACCCTTTTCCGCTGCCGCGTTCCCTTGGGGTTATGTCTGGGCCCGCTTGTTCAGCTCGTCCTGGACGTAGCCCGCAAGGATGTCCACAATGCGCGCGTTCTTGCCGCCCCGGGCCACGATGACGTCCGCTTCGTTCACGTAGTTGCGGATGTACTTGTCGTACATGGGCTTCACCGTGGCCAGGTACTGCATGGAGATCCCGTCGATCTCCCGGCCGCGATCCTTGATGTCCCGCTGGATCCGCCGCAGCAGGCAGATGTCCGGCTCCACGTTCATGTACAGCTTCAGGTACATCAGCCGGCACAGGCGGGGGTCGTGGAAGCAGTGGATGCCCTCCAGAATCAGCACGTCCGGGGGCTGGATGATATCCGCCGTATCGGCGCGGCGGTGCTGGGCGTAGTCGTAGGCCTTGCGGGTAATGGACTTGCCGGCCAGCAGGGTCTGCACGTCCCGCAGGAGCAGGTCGTGGTCGAAGATGGAGGGCTCGTCATAGTTCAGCACGGAGCGCTCCTCAAAGGTCAGGTCGGGATGATCCAGGTAGTAGGCGTCCTGCTGCAGCACGTAGCAGCGCTGGCCCAGCTTGCGGGCGAGGGAGTCCGCCAGGGTGGATTTGCCGC
>JBJEYH010000377.1:0-2123 GCA_051886675.1 Aristaeellaceae bacterium | reverse complement strand
ACCGTGAGATCCCCAACGAGGAGATCGACATGGACTTCATGAACCTGAACCAGGCCGCCCATGGCGACCGTGAGCACGGGTTCATCGCGGCCCGGCTGCGGATGCCCCGCAAGGTGATCGCGGGCTACTGGCAGGATGAGGACGTCCAGAAGCGCATCGGCGACTGGATGCGCGCGGCGGTGGGCGTGGCCTTCTCCAAGGGCCTGAAGGTGATGCGCTTCGGCGACAACATGCGCGAGGTGGCCGTGACCGAGGGCGACAAGGTGGAAGTGCAGACCAAGCTGGGCTGGCAGGTGAACACCTGGCCGGTGGGTCAGCTGGTGGACACCATGAACGCCGTGACCGACGCCGAGGTTGACGCCAAGATGGCCGAGTATGCGGAGAAGTACACCTTCGCCACCGACGACATGGAGACCGTGCGCTACCAGGCCCGCGAGGAAATCGCCATGAAGAAGATGCTGGACGCCGAGGGCTGCAAGGCCTTCGCCAACACCTTCCAGGATCTGTACGGCATGCGGCAGCTGCCCGGCCTGGCCTCCCAGAACCTGATGGCGCAGGGCTACGGCTACGGCGGCGAGGGCGACTGGAAGGTTTCCGCCATGACCAGCATCCTGAAGGCCATGTCCGAGGGCATGACCGGCGGCACCGCCTTCATGGAGGACTACACCTATCATCTGGTCAAGGGCAGCGAGTATTCGCTGGGCGCGCACATGCTGGAGGTATGCCCCTCCGTGGCGGCGGACAGGCCCCGCATCGAGGTGCATCCCCTGGGCATCGGCGACCGTGAGCCTCCGGCGCGTCTGGTGTTCGAGGGCAAGGCGGGCCCGGCCATCGTGGTCAGCCTGGTGGATATGGGCGGCCGTCTGCGGCTGATCTGCCAGGATATCGAGTGCGTCAAGCCCATCATGGACATGCCCAACCTGCCTGTGGCCCGCGTCATGTGGCGCGCGATGCCCGACCTGACCACCGGTGTGGAATGCTGGATCACCGCCGGCGGCGCGCATCACACGGTGCTCAGCTACGACGTGACCGCCGAGCAGATGAAGGACTGGGCCACGATGATGGACATCGAGTTCGTCCACATCACCAAGGACACCACGGTGGAGGGCCTGGAGCAGCAGCTCTTCCTGAACGACCTGGCCTGGAAGCTGAAGTAAGGCGCGGCGTCCGGCGGGCGATTTGCAGGGCCCGGAGTGCGCCCGATGAAACGCGGCCGCCATGCCTGGCCCCGGTAAAACCGGCGGTTCGGCAAGGTCCGGGAGCCGCTGCCCCCAGGATGCACGACAGCCATTGACCCCAGTGGAAGCGGGATTGTCCGTCATGACGATCCCGCTTCTTTTTGTGGCGACAGGGGAGCGGGAGGTGCTGGCCTCCGCAGGGCATCGGTTGTGGGCGGGGCGCGGAGGCTGGGTATGCGCGGTGGGGGAGAGGCGGGCTCCGCAGGCTTGCAGCCGCGAAAACGCTGACGTTCCGAATTGGCTGCGCGTCTGTCCGGGCCGATGGGGGTGACGGAATGCGTCGGGTGACCGCCGGGCTTGCGGACATCCCGGCTTCGGCGCGACAATGCCACGGCCGTCCATCCGCCGTTAGCTCCGCGCAGTGCATTCGAAAGCAGCAGTCCGGCTCCCAGGCGTCCTGGATATCGCAGCCGCAGCATGCTCCGTCACACCCGGCGGATGAAGCGCACCTGCCCATGCTGCAGGCACAGCCGGCATCCCAACGGATTCGGCAGTCGGATTCCCCCGCAGCCGCAGCATGCTCCGTCACGCCCGGCGGATGAAGCGCACCTGCCCATGCTGCAGGCACAGCCGGCATCCCAACGGATTCGGCAGTCGGATTCCCCCGCAGCCGCAGCATGCTCCGTCACGCCCGGCGGATGAAGCGCACCTGCCCGTGCCGCAGGCACAGCCGGCATCCCAACGGGTTCGGCAGTCGGATTCCCCCGCAGTCGCAGCATGCTCCGTCACACCCGGCGGATGAAGCGCACCTGCCCGTGCTGCAGGCACAGCCGATATCCCAACGGGTTCGGCAGTCGGATTCCCCCGCAGTCGCAGCATGCTCCGTCACACCCGGCGGATGAAGCGCACCTGCCCGTGCTGCAGGCACAGCCGGCATCCCAACGG
>JBJEYH010000376.1:0-2123 GCA_051886675.1 Aristaeellaceae bacterium | reverse complement strand
TCGAGCTGGTGGACATGACCAGCCGGCTCAACACCATCGAGGAAATCATGGAGGTGACCACCAAGCCCATCATCCTGGACGGGGATACGGGCGGGCAGGTGGAGCACTTCGTGTACAACGTGCAGACGCTGGAGCGCATGGGCATTTCGGCGGTGATCATCGAGGACAAGAAGGGCCTGAAGAAGAACAGCCTCTTCGGCACCGATGCGGGGCAGACCCAGGACAGCATCGAGGACTTCTGCGCGAAGATCACCGCGGGCAAGAACGCGCAGAAAACCCGGGACTTCATGATCATCGCCCGGTGCGAGAGTCTGATTCTCGAGCGGGGCATGGAGGACGCGCTGGAGCGCTGCGACGCCTACGTGAAGGCCGGGGCGGACGGCATCATGATCCACTCCCGGCAGAAGACGCCCGACGAGGTCTACGCCTTCTGCGAGGCCTTCCGCAGGGAGCATCCGTCCACGCCCATCGTGGTGGTGCCCACCACCTACAACACGGTGACGGAGGAGGAGCTGGCGGCTCACGGGATCAACATGGTGATTCACGCCAACCATCTGATCCGCAGCGCGTTCCCGGCGATGCAGCAGACCGCCCGGACCATCCTGCAGAACGGCCGCAGCCTGGAAGCCAACGCGCTGTGCATGTCCATCAAGGACATCCTGACCCTGTTGCCCAATAAATAACGCTCCAAGGGAACGCGGCAGCGGAAAAGGGTCAAGGGGCGATGCCCCTTGCCTTGGTAGCAGGGGCGGCGTTAGCCCCTGCGCAGGTCTGGGCGGCAGCCCAGGCGCAACACAAAGAAAAAATAAAAAAGGAACCGAGGAAGCCAGAGTTTCCAAGCAGGCGACGAAGTTCGCCTGCGTCGGAAACGGCAGGTTCCGCGTACGGCAAGGGAACGCGCACCGAAAACGGCAGGTTCCGCGTGCCGCAAGGGAACGCGCGCCGGCAACGGCAGGTTCCGCGTACGGCAAGGGAACGCGCGCCGGAAACGGCAGGTTCCGCGTATTGCAAGGGAACGCGCACCGGAAACGGCAGGTTCCGCGTACAGCAAGGGAACGCGCACCGGCAACGGCAGGTTCCGCGTACGGCAAGGGAACGCGCGCGCCGGAGCGCCACACCCCCCCACGCATTCCGCCACACAAAAGATCGGCCCCCCGTCAGGCACGGAGGGCCGATCATCTGTATGCAGGGAACTCATCCGAAAAGCAGCTGTCCCATGCGGGTGACGGGGCTCTGCATGGTGTAGCCGCCCCTGCGCACCGCCATCACCCGGCGAACCTTCCCCATGGCTTCCGTGGCCAGGTAGCGGTCGATGACGGCCGCGGCATCCTCCGGCAGCAGCGCGCCATAGGCCTCCCGGAAGGCCCGGGTGTGCCGGTAGGTCAGGGCGATGCGGTCCTTGCCCTTCCTCCATGCCCCCAGCGCCTTCACGCCCCGCTGCAGAAGCGTCTGCCGGCTGGCGCCCATCACGTTCACACCGTGCTGCCGGTAGCGCACCAGCGGCTCGTCCAGAAAGACAATGTGCCCGAAGGCCGCGGCGGTCAGGGCGATGAACCAGTCGTGCATGTGCATGGCGGCAGGATCGGCACGCTCCGCCACCAGACGGCGCAGGGCGGCGTTCATCATCAGCGTGCAGCCGGTGACGTTGTTCTGCACCAGCAGGCGCGGCAGCGTCACCGCCCCGGGATCCCACCCCTGATGCCGGAAGAAGCTCTCCTGCAGCAGCGCGCCCTGCGCATCCACCAGACGGCAGTCGCTGTGCACCAGCAGGGGCGTGTCCGCTCCCCAGCGGGCTTCCGCCTGTTCAAGGGCCTGGCGGCAGCGGGACAGCCGGTTTGCTTCCCAGACGTCGTCCTGGTCACAAAGGGCGGCGTAATCCCCCGTGGCCTGGCGGATCAGGCTGATGAAGTTCCCCTTCGCCCCCAGATGCCGCCCGCCTTCCTCCGCCGGACGGAAGCGCGCATCCTTATCTGCCATGGCTGCAAGCAGGGCGGTGGAGCCGTCGGTGGAGCCGTCGTCCTGCATGAGCACGGTGAAGGCGGCGTCGTCCTGACCGGCCAGGGACTCAAGCAGCGGGGGCAGAAAGCGCTCGCCGTTGTACACGGCCAGCAGCACGTCGATGG
>JBJEYH010000375.1:0-2143 GCA_051886675.1 Aristaeellaceae bacterium | reverse complement strand
TTCATTGCCGCCACTGGCGGCCGGCAAACACACGCCCTCTGGACTCCCATTCGGGTATTCAATATATTGGTATCTCCGATGCAGGAGTCACGGCGCAGGGTCTTCGGCCCGTCTCATTCGGGCGCGCCGCGACGCGAAACATGCAGGTATTATACTCCACCTAAGATGCATGGCAGTATGCCATTATATCGGATACACGGAACTCCCCTGTCCCGTACCGTATACACAAACGAACGCCGGAGAGCGATCATGCTCCCCGGCGTTTTTGTTTATCCTCAGTCGATCCTCAGCACCCAGGCGTGGTCGCAGGGCCGCCTCTGAGGCAGCTGCACCACCAGGGCCTCCTCCGTCTGCCGGAAGGCCAAATTCCCCGGCACGCCCAGCATCTGCACTGAGGCGATGTCCCCTCTCGGGCCGCCCCGGCGCAGGGTAGCGATGGTCAGCTGCCCGCTCTCCGGCCAGCCCATGGCGATGGCGTACAGGTGCCCCTCCCGGGTGGTGAAGCGGAAGTCCCGCGCGCCCAGGTCGGTATCCTCCATGTGGGCCTCGCCGCCGTTCTTCAACTGGTCATTGAGCAGGTTCACGTCATACTGGAAGTCCCCGCCCACGCTGGGGCCCTCCCCCGCCACCACGAAGGGCCGCGTGCCGTAGATGGCTTCGCCGTTGAGGGCCAGCCAGTCGCCCACGCGCTCAAGCTCCCGCACAGCGTCCGGGTGGAAGGAGCCATCGGCCTGAGGGCCCACGTTCAGCAGGAGGTTGCCGTTCTTGGCCACGATATCGCACAGCTGGCGGATGATGGCCGCGGCGGACTTGTACCTGGGGTTCTGCACGATGCACCAGGTGACGTTGTCCTCCAGGCGGTCGTCGCTCTGCCACACGAAGGGCCGGGGCTCGGCGAAGCGGCCGCGCTCCAGGTCGTACACGCCGATGCCCTGGGGGAAGTCCTCCTGCTTGTAGGTGATGATGCCCGCGTCTCTGCCGGTATGGCGGTAGTAATACTCCGCCACCTGATGGCGGTAGTCCTCGCCGATGATGCAGGTACGGCTGTCGAAGTACACGGCGTCGGGGCTGTATTTGTCGATAACCTCGGTGACCTTGTCCCGCCAGGTGGCGTTGAAGCGGTCATCGGGCAGGCGGTAGGGGATGTAGCGGTTGGTTTCCAGGGGCAGGGCGGGGCCGTAGAAGACCTCATTGGCGGGGTCATAGACGTCGGCCTCGTTATCGGTGGACATGAACCACCCCCACAGCCACTGGTGATGGAAGGTGGCCAGCACCCTGATGCCCCGGCGGCGGAAGGCCTCGGCGCACTCGCCGAACACGTCCCGATGGGGGCCCATGGCCATGCTGTTGACGGGATTGACCTGGCTGTCCCACATGGAGAAATTGTCAGCATGCTCGGTGACGGGGCCGGCGTACTTCGCGCCGGAGCGCACCACCAGATCGGCCCAGGCCTCGGGGTCGAAGCCCTCGCCCGTCATCATGGGGATGAAGTCCTTGTAGCCGAAGTCGTGCAGGCTGCCGTAGTGCTCCTCGTGGTAGCGGTTCTGCGCCAGACCCTTGCAGTACATGTTGCGGGAATACCACTCGTTCATGCAGGCGGGCACGCTGTAGGGCCCCCAGTGGAAGAACAGGCCGAACTTGGCGTCCCGGAACCATTCGGGCGTATCGTGCTGGACGTCCGACCAGTCGATGGGCTGATTGCTGCTCATGGGCGTCATTTCCTTTCTGTGTGTCGGTGGCGGGTGGCCGGCCCGGGGATGCGGGCGGGATGCCGCGATATTGCGGCGCCGGGGGCGCGCCGGCGCGAGCCTTTCGGGATTTCGGAACCTGCCGTTTCCCTCGCGGGCGGACTGCGTCGCCTGCTTGGAAACTCCGGCTTCTTTCCGTTCCTTTTTTCTTTTTCTTTCTGTTGCGCCTGGGCTGCCGCCCAGACCTGCGCAGGGGCTATCGCCGCCCCTGCACCCGCGCAAGGGGCATCGCCCCTTGACCCTTTTCCGCTGCCGCGTTCACTTGCAATACGCGGAACCTGCCGTTTCCCTCGCGGGCGGACTGCGTCGCCTGCTTGGAAACTCTGGCTTCTTTGCGTTCCCTTTTTTCTTTTTCTTTCTGTTGCGCCTGGGCTGCCGCCCAGACCTGCGCAGGG
>JBJEYH010000374.1:0-2147 GCA_051886675.1 Aristaeellaceae bacterium | reverse complement strand
AGGATCAGCCCCAGCCCGAAGCCCAGCAGCACCCCGCCGAAGAGCGTCCCCAGCAGGGGATCCATGGTCACCGGCTGGAGCTTCAGCAGGTCGATGAACAGCGAGAACAGGAGCGTCGCCACCAGCGAGCGGAACACGAACACCCGCCCCATGGCCTTCCACCCGATGATGAACAGCGGTATGTTCAGCAGCAGGCTGGTGATGCCCACCGGCACCGTGAACAGATAGTTCAGGATCGTGGCCACGCCCGTCAGGCCGCCGGGGGCAACGTTGTTGGGCACCAGAAAGGCCGGATAGGCCGCGCCCCCGATCAGACACCCCACGACAATCTGTCCGTAGGCCGTGATCCTCTCCCGCCGGCGGGTGCCGCGGGCATTGTCATCCAGTTGGGTCATAGCTTCCTCCTTGCCGCTTTGCCGGGATTCCCGTTCCCAGGGACAGCGCCAGCGCCCGGTCCAGCCGCCGCATGGCCCCGGGCGTCAGACACCCCAGGTAGCGCGTCAGCCGGGATTTTTCCAGCGTGCGCAGCTGCTCGGTCAGGATCACCGAATCCTTCTTCAGCCCGCTCTCCGCCGCCGTGATGGGCACGTGCACCGGCAGATGGCTCTTCTTGTCCCTTGTGGTCACCGCCGCCACGATCACCGTGGTGCTGTGCTGGTTTCCCGTATCATTCTGAATAATCACCACGGGCCGTATTCCTCCCTGCTCCGATCCCACCACGGGATCCAGGTCGGCCCGATAGATTTCGCCACGTCTCATCTTGTCACACTCCGTCCCGGAAGTCAAGGGGAGATGCACAATTTTATGCAGCTTTGCATAAATTGCCTCCCTGCTGACAGCGTATGTCCCCGGGGACGGCCGGGTGACTCAGCCGGGCGGCAGCGGCCGCAGGTCGAATGCGTTCAGCCGTTTTTTCCGCGCCTCCCAGTCGGGCAGCAGGCAGGACATCTCCGCGTGGAACGCCGCCGAGTGATCCGGATGCAGCAGGTGACACAATTCATGCACCAGCACGTACTCCATGCAGTCCGCCGGCACCAGCCCCAGGCGCAGGTTCAGCGTGATGTTCCCCGTGACGGTCTGGCAGGAGCCCCACCGGCTGACCATCTCCCGGAAGCGGATGCTCCCCGCCCGCACGCCCATGCGCATTTCCCACAGCGGCAGAAGCCTGCGCACCTCTTCCGCCAGACGCTCCGCCCGGTAGGCCCGGAAGGCCTTCTCCCCCGCCGGAACGCCGTTTTCCCCCAGCGTCGCGTACGCGCCCGCCACCAGATGCCGCTCCCCCGGCGCGTAGCGCGGTTCAAAGGCCGCCGTCCGGGCCAGCTGCTGAGCCATCCAGTCCGTCCGCGCGGCAAGGAAGGCGTTGATCGCCGCCCTGGGCGTGCGGGGCGGCACGGACAGGTACAGCCGTCCCTCCCGGCAGCGCAGGATCAGATGCCGGCAGCCCTTGCGCACGGTGACCTCGATGGTGTATGGGCCGAATTGCATGCTCGCTCGCCTCCTGAGGGCATGATAGCACATTTCCGCATTTTTCGCCACCTTCCGCGCCGCCCTTCGACGGCGACCGATGCCCGGGCGCGCTATACTCCTTGCCAGAAGGGAGCGCGATGGTCATGCATGTCAGCGGATGCCTGTACGCGCTGGAGCAGTTCGCCTGCGCGCTGAGCCTGCTGACCGCCTGCGGCCTCGTCTGCGGGCTGCGCAGGGCGCGTCCTGCCCGGCTGACGCTCCTGGCGGCGCTGTCGGCGCTGGGCTGCACGCTCTGCGCCGTGCTGAACCTGCGCTGGCTGCGTCTGGCGCTCCTGCCCCTGACGCTCCTGCTGCCCCTGCCGGCGTGGCCGGGCGCGCCCCGGGCCCTGCGCCGCCGCCTGCCGCTGTCCGCGCTGACGCTTTCCCTGGCCATGGCGGGATGCCTGCGGCTGACGCACAGCCTGTCGTGGCCCGCGTCCCTGGCGCTGCTGGCGGCCTGCTGCCTGACGCCCCTGCTCTCCGGCGGCGCGCCGCAGCCAGCGCGGATGTGCTGCGCCACGGTGGAGCTGACGCATCAGGGCCGCACCGTGACCCTCACCGCCCTGGTGGATACCGGGAATCTCCTGCGGGATCCGCTGACGGGGCTGCCGGTGATCGTGGTATCCCGCCGGGCCGCGCGG
>JBJEYH010000373.1:0-2153 GCA_051886675.1 Aristaeellaceae bacterium | reverse complement strand
GTGATTCTGGGGCATTACTTCCCCAGCGCCACCCCCGGCGACTTCGTCATGGGCATCAACATGGCGCTGCTGCTGGTGGGCTTCCTGGTGTTCGGCAAGGGCTTCGGCGTGAAAACCGCGGTGGTCAGCACGCTCATGAGCGCCATGATCTGGGTGCTGGAGCGGGTTGTCCCCATGGAGCATCCCATGACCAGCCAGCCCCTGGTGGAGCTGATCTTCGCCGTATCGCTGCCCGCGGTGGGCTCGGCGATCCTCTTCAACCTGGACGCCTCCACCGGCGGCACGGACATCGTCGCCATGGTGCTGCGCAAGTTCACCAGCCTGAACATCGGCAACGCCCTGATGATCTCCGACAGCATCATCACCGTGATGGCCTGCGTGGCCTTCGGCATGGAGACGGGCCTGTTCTCCATCCTGGGCCTGCTGATGAAGAGCCTCCTGGTGGACATGGTGCTGGAAAACATCAACACCCATAAGTATTTCCACATCATCACCACCCAGCCCAAGGTGATTGAGGAATACATCACCAAGACCCTCAAGCGCGGCGCCACCGAGCTCCACGGCGAGGGCGCGTATACCCATGAGGGCCGCAGCATCCTCCTGACGGTGATGAACCGCCGGGAAGGCATCCTGCTGCGCCGCTATGTCCGCTCGGTGGATCCCCACGCCTTCGTGCTGATCATGAACACCGGCGATATCATCGGCAAGGGCTTCCGCGGCACCAACTGACGCAGAGCCCGCGCCCATCTGGAGGAATGGGATGCTGTATCTGTCACTGACGGCGGTGTATGGCGCGCTGCTGTCCATCATGAATACCATGAACGCCCAGCTGTCCGAACTCTACGGCAACTGGGCGTCCACTGTGATGATCCACGCGGTGGGGCTGATTGTGCTGCTGCCCTTCGCCTTCACCTGGGGCAGGCCCCGGGGTCGGGCGAAATGGTACCAGTTCCTGGGCGGGCCGATCGGCATCCTGTCGGTGGTGTTTGTCAACATCGGCGTGAATGGCATCGGGGTCACGGGCAATCTGGTGCTGATGATGCTGGGTCAGGTGACCTGCTCGGCGGTGCTGGATCAGTTCGCCCTGCTGGGCGCGAGGAAGACCGCCATGAACGCCGGCAAGGCTGTGGCCATCGGGCTGATGGCGGCGGGCTGCGGCGCGATGCTGCTGCTCTCCGGCGAGGGGCTGGGGCAGGGCTCGGCGATTGCGGCGCTGGTGTCCTTCCTCAGCGGGTGCACGATGGTCTTTGCCCGCATGGCCAACGCCTCCCTGGCGACGAGATGCGGCGTGGGCTTTTCCACGGTGATGAACTATGTCACGGGTCTGGCGGGGAGCTTTCTGGTGTTTCTGTGCCTGGGGCTGCCCATGGCCACGGCCTTTCCGGCGGCGGGGCAGCCGCTGTGGGTGTACCTGGGCGGCGCAGTGGGCGCGGTGGGGATCTTCCTGTGCAACGTGGTGACGCCCCGGCTGCCGGTGCTGCAGATGTCGGTGGTGGTGTTCGTGGGTCAGCTGTTCACGGGCATGGTGATCGACGGGCTCATGGGCCGGTTCTCCCTGGGGACGCTGGTGGGCGGCGCGATTGTGGCGGCGGGCATGCTGCTGAACATTCTGGCGGATCGCCGGAGCGGGAAGGGGGCGGCATAATGGAGCATCTGACCAGCCTGAAGAACCCGAAGGTACAGGCCTGGCGATCCCTGAAGGAACGCAAGGGCCGGAAGGAGACCGGCTGCTTCCTGGTGGAGGGCCGGAAAATGGTGGAGGAAGCGCTGCGCTCGGCCTTTCCGGTGGCGGCGGTGCTGGCGGACGAAGGCCGCCTGGCGGAGCTGACCCTGCCGGAGGACGTCCCGGTCTACGCGCTGCCGGAGCACGTGCTGGCGGCGGTGTGCGACACGAAAACCCCCCAGGGCGTGGCGGCGGTTGTCCGCATGAGGGACAGCGTATCGCTGGGCGGCAGGCTGGTGGCGCTGGACGGCGTGCAGGATCCGGGCAACGTGGGCACCATCATCCGCACGGCGGACGCGGCGGGGCTGGACGGGGTGCTGCTGTCGGCCCAGTGCGCCGACGCCTTCAGCCCGAAGGTGCTGCGGGCCACCATGGGCAGCGTGTTCCGCATGGGCATCCGGGTGACGGAGGATCTGCCCGGGGAGCTGAC
>JBJEYH010000372.1:0-2162 GCA_051886675.1 Aristaeellaceae bacterium | reverse complement strand
CAGAAGATCATCGACGGCCAGCAGGTGGAGCTGCCCGACTACTGGCTGGGCAACGGCAACGTGTGGGAAATGCCCGTGATGGAGGACGCCTGCGAGGTGCACTTCAACGGCCATGTGGACATGGAGGAGCGCGACGGGCGCATCACCTTCGTGCACAAGGACTATCACACCGTGGAGGCCATCCCCTACGATATGCCCATCGTCGGCTACGACACGGCCACCGTCAACAGCCTGCGCCTGTGGAGCGCCCGCTCCCCCAAGCGGCTGAACCTCAACGAGTTCGGCGAGGGCCACTATGTGCAGGCCACCGCCGAAAAGGAGCTGGTGGAATCCATCTCCAACATCCTCTACCCCGAGGACAAGCACTACGAGGGCAAGCTCCTGCGCCTCAAGCAGCAGTACTTCTTCACCTCCGCCACCCTGCAGTACATCCTGCGGGACTTCAAGAAGCAGAACGGCCCCGACTGGCAGAAGCTGCCTGAGCAGGTGGTCATCCATATCAACGACACCCATCCGGGCCTGGCCATCCCCGAGCTGATGCGCCTGCTGATGGATGAGGAAGGCCTGGGCTGGGACGAGGCTGCCGCCATCGTGGGCAAGACCATCGCCTACACCAACCACACCATCATGGCCGAGGCCCTCGAGAAGTGGCCCGAGGAAATGGTCAAGACCCTCCTGCCCCGGATCTATCAGATCCTGGTGGAGATGAACCGCCGGCTGTGCGCCCGGCTGTGGAACTTCTTCCCCGATCAGCCCGAGCGCGTGGGCAAGATGGCCATCATCGCCTACGGCCAGATCCACATGGCCAACCTGTGCGTGGCCATGACCTTCTCCACCAACGGCGTCAGCCAGCTCCACGGCGATATCCTCAAGAAGGAAACCTTCCATGACTTCTACCTGGTCATGCCCGAAAAGTTCTCCGCCATCACCAACGGCATCACCCACCGCCGCTGGCTGATGAGCTGCAACCCTGAGCTGACCAGGCTCATCTGCGACTCCATCGGCACCGAGTGGATCAAGGACACCCGCCTGATGGAGAACCTCCGGCCCTTCGCCGACGACGCCGCCTTCCGCGAGGAGTTCGCGAAGATCAAGCAGCACAACAAGGAGCGCTTCGCCCGGTTCGTCAAGGATCGCCAGGGCGCGGAAATCGACCCCTCCTTCATCTTCGACGCCCAGTCAAAGCGCCTGCATGAGTACAAGCGCCAGATGCTCAACGCCCTGCATGTGCAGGTGCTCTACAACCGCCTGGTGAACGATCCCTCCTTCGAGATGGAGCCCCGGTGCTTCATCTTCGGCTCCAAGGCGGCGCCCGGCTACAACCGCGCCAAGCTGATCATCCGCTACATCAACGCCCTGGCCCGGCTGATTGACAAGCATCCCCGCGCCCGCAAGTACCTGAAGGTCGTCTTCCTGGAGAATTACGACGTCTCCAGCGCCGAGGTGCTCATCCCCGCCGCCGAGGTGTCCGAGCAGCTGTCCACCGCCTCCAAGGAGGCCAGCGGCACCGGCAACATGAAGTACATGATGAACGGCGCCGTCACCATCGGCACCATGGACGGCGCCAACGTGGAAATCAGCCAGCAGGTGGGCATGGACAACATCTACATCTTCGGCATGCGCAGCGATACCGTGCTGGACATGTACCGCGAGCGCACCTACAACCCCATGTCCATCTACGAGACCAACGACGAGATCCGTCTGGCCCTGAGCCAGCTGATCGACGGCACGCTGCTGCCCGAGGCTCCCGGCGCGCTGCAGGATCTGTACCACAGCCTGCTGCTGGGCGACTGGGGTTCCATGGCGGATCCCTACTTCGTGCTGAAGGACTTCGGCTCCTACTCCATGGCCCAGCGCCGCCTGAACGCCGACTACGCCGATAAGGACAAGTGGAACCGCATGGCCGTCATCAACACCGCCATGTCCGGCGTGTTCTCCTCCGACCGCACCATCCGCGAGTACAACGAGAAGATCTGGCACCTGGATCCCCTCAAGCGCAAGGGCTAAGCCCGGGTATCCCCCGGCGGCCCGCCGGGGATCAGGGTCCGCCCCTTATTCACCGGACGTTCCGCCCTCCTGGACGGCAGGAGCGTCCGGTTTTATTCGCGCCCACTTGATGCATGAAGGATGATTTGCTTATGCTGCTGCACGACTCCCACAAT
>JBJEYH010000371.1:0-2172 GCA_051886675.1 Aristaeellaceae bacterium | reverse complement strand
ACTTCACGCGGATGGCCCGGGTCATGTCCGCTTCGCCCGTGTCCATGGGCGCAAGCCACAATTCCTCCGGCATGTCCGTGATGACGGGGTAGAGGAACTCCGCCCAGGCGGAGCCCACGCCGTTGTTGCCCCAGGTGCCCGGGAACAGCTCCCGCCCCTCGCCGTCCACCAGCGACAGGCTGACGATGTAGCCGCTGTGCACGTCCAGGCTTTCGTAGGGCCAGAGCAGGTTGCCCTCCTCGTCGCAGTAGCCCTCGCCGTGCTCGGCCTTGTAGGCCGCCAGGGCCTCCGGGTTGCCCTCCAGCGTCAGGGTGATGTAGGTCATCAGCGGCGTGAAGGCCGCTTCGGACACCTTCGCCGTTACCTCAGGGGTCACGGTTTCCGCGTCGGGATGCAGGGTCACCACCTGGCTGAGCATGTCCCCCGCGTCAAAGGTGAAGGTCACCAGACCCTTGTCCGGCTTGAGCAGGTTCCCGTCCTCGCCGTACTTCTCCGGGTGGGTGGCGAAGCGGTAATTCTCCAGGGGCTGGCATTCGCCGATGGGCAGGGCGATTTCCACCTGCCCGGACAGCTCCACGTCCAGGTTGTCCAGCCGCCAGTACTCCGTCCGGAGAATTTCGCCGGGCGTGTTGGTGCCCGACTCCACCGCGCCGGAATTGCCGGCCATGTCCATGCACTGGCCGTTGACCCAGAAGTGGTCGATCCACCAGCCCACGTTATGGTCGTAGAGCTTCTCCCACATGTCGCCGGTCAGGCCCTCCCGGAGCTGGCCGTATTCGTCCGTTTCGCCCAGGGGCTGATCCACGTCCAGCATGCGGTAGCTGTACTGGAGGAAGAGCGTCCGCCCGTCGTAGGCGGCCTCGCGGATGGTGATTTCCACGTTGTTGATGGTTTCCTGATGCAGATTCTGCTGCGCGGCCACGTTCCGGGCATCGGGCTGCTCGCCCACCATGAACCCCAGCGCGTCGAAGATGCCCAGGTGCATCGCCGCGAAGGCCACGGAGCCCAGCAGCAGCGCCGCAATCAGGGCGATGGCCAGCGCGCGGATGCCGACACGGCCGCTCACGCGAAGGGGCCTGGTGTCGGGGGCGGCGGCTTCCTGCGCAACCCTGTCGGCAAGGAAGGCGTCCACCCGGCGGCTAAAGGTCTCGGGCATATCGGGGGTTCCGGCGGCCAGCAGGCTGCGAAATTCTTCTTGCTTCATACCTGTTCCTCCCATTCAATGAGGAGCGTTTTGCCAAGACGCTTCCGGGCGCTGCGCATGCGGGTTTTCACCGTGCCCTCGGGAAGCCCCAGGACATGGGCGATTTCCGCGACAGTGTAGCCGTCCACGTAGTGGAGGAGCATGGGCGTGCGCTGCTCGGGCCGGAGAGCCTCCATGGCCTCGATGACCGGCAGGCGCGACGGCTGCATGTCCACCGTGACGGTACCTTCCTCCAGGGGATAGAAGCTCATTCTTCTGCGCCTGCGCAGGGCGTCCTTGCACTGGTTGGTCAGGATCCGCATGAACCACGCCCGGAACTGGTTCGGGTCGCGGAGGTGGGATCGCTTCTCCCAGGCCTTGGTCAGTGCGTCCTGTACCGCGTCGGCAGCATCCTCATCGTTGCCCAGGTACGATCGGCTGACGCGGTACATCAGCCTCTCAATCCGCTGGATTTCCGCTTGAAACGTCAAAGCATCCATGGTATCGTTCCCCTCTGTCTTCCTCATGCTGAAAAGCAGGCCTGCAGTCCAGAATCATCGCCTGCATCGGAGCATTTTGCAGGGACGCCTATCAGACGATTCAGCACGGGCGGAGGTTTTCCCTCCCGAAAAATTCCGCGGCGCTCCATCATGAATAATTCCCGTCGTACTCTTTCCTTCGCGGAAAGGTTATGATATAATGCTTCATAACGACCCAATGAGAATGTGAGGTGCGACACCAATGCTGAAAACCATGTTCCCCACCATCAACCGGGAATCCTCCGCGCTGGGCTTCGGCTGCATGCGCCTGCCCACCAATCCCGACGGCGCCATCAACGAGGAGGAAGCCATCCGGATGATCCGCCACGCCATTGATCACGGCGTGCGCTATATCGATACGGCCTATCCCTATCACGGCGGGCAGAGCGAGATCGTGGTGGGCAAGGCCCTGAAGGACGGCTACCGGGAAAAGGTGATCCTGACCACCAA
>JBJEYH010000370.1:0-2174 GCA_051886675.1 Aristaeellaceae bacterium | reverse complement strand
ACTATAAGTTTTCCCGAACCCCACGCCTAGCGTGGGGTTTTAGACATACAAAAAAACCACCGGTCTGTCCGGTGGTTTTTTTGCGTGCGCGGAGATTCTCCCCCCGCGCTCAGGGCAGGTAGTCGTGGAAGATCTGCCGGATGTGACGCTCCCGGGCGGAATCCATCACGCTGAGCTGCTCGGTGCGGCGGATGGGATTCAGGCCCGTCAGCAGCCGGGAATGCGGCAGGCAGGCCAGCTCGGCCTCCGCGCCCTCCAGGTCGCTGAAGGAGGCGGCCAGACCCTTTTCCGCCGTGAAGTAGTAGCTGCGGCCCTGATCGTCCGTCAGGCGGTAGCGCGCCCGGGCGGAAATCCCCAGCCGGCTCAGCAGGCCCGGCGTGACCTCGGCGATGTCCGCCAGGGTGGCCGTCTGCACCAGCAGCTGCCCGCCGGACAGATCCCCCAGGCTGGTGATCCACAGCTTCAGCGCCGGGAATTCCGCCGCCACCGCCGCGATCAGCACGAAAATCAGCCCCCACAGGTAGCCCCGGGTGGCCATGCGCACAATGATGAAAATCACCACCAGCACCGCCAGCACCGCCGCCAGCATGATCCACGTATCCCGGATGTACAGCCCCGCCGCGCGCCTGGCCCGGCTGTCCGGCGCGGGCGCGGTCATGCCCTCGGGCGCGGGCTGCAGGGGCTGCAGGGGCTGGGATTGCTGCGGATCCATGGGCTGGGCGCCCTGGGGATAGGGCTGCATGGGCTGGCCGTAGGGCTGCTCCATGGGCTGGGCGTTCTGGGGATAGGGCTGCATGGGCTGGCCATAGGGCTGCTCCATGGGCTGGGCGCCCTGGGGATAGGGCTGCATGGGCTGGCCATAGGGCTGCTCCATGGGCTGAACGTTCTGGGGATAGGGCTGCATGGGCTGGCCGTAGGGCTGCTGCATGGGCGCCATAGGCTGGGAATGCTGCGGATCCACGGGCTGCGCGCCCTGGGGATAGGGCTGCTGCGCCGGGCCCTGCTGCATGGGCTGCTGCCCGGGCATGGGATAGCGCTGCACGGGTTCCATGGGATCTTGCTCGGGCCTTGGCGGGTAACGCATGGATCATGCCTCCTCACATGCGGAAATATCCTGGAAGCCGGCCAGTCATCGGGCCGGCGGGTGACGCGTATGGCGGAAATGCCGCGCCGCTTCTGTCAATAGGACGGGTCAAATGCAGGATTTTATCCATGCGGGCGTCGTCAAGAGGGAATTTCCCCTTCCGGGGGAAGCGGACGGGCGAAGATCATCCGGCCCGCGCTGGTCTGCAGGGCGGAGGTCACGGTGACCTCGGCGGTCTGCCCGATGAGCCCGCCGCCCTCCTCCACCACGATCATGGTGCCGTCGGGCAGATAGCCCACGCCCTGACCGGGTTCCTTGCCGGCCCTGACCAGATGCACCTGCAGCCTTTCCCCGGGAAAGACCGCCGGACGCAGCGCCGATGCCAGCGCCGTCAGGTTGAGCACCGTCACCCCCGAGGCCGCGGCCAGCTTGTCCATGCTGCTGCCGCTGACCAGCACCGCCGCGCCCATCTCCTTGGCCAGGCGGAGCAGGTTCAGCTCCGGATCGCCGCCCTCCCCGCCGTCGGTGACGCGCAGGGCCACATGCTCCTCCGCCTGCAGGGCGGTCAGGGTGTCCAGCCCCCGCCGGCCCCGCTGCCGCCGCAGGCTGTCAGCGCCCTCCGCATCCTGCCGCAGGGCCTCCAGCACGAACCCCGGCACGATCAGCTCCCCCTCCAGGAAGCCCATCCGCACCATGTCCGCCACGCGGCCGTCGATCAGGGCCGAGGCGTCCAGCACCTTGGGCCGGGCCAGACAGGCCGCGTCGGCAGCCTTGCCCCGGCGGCGTCCGCCCTTCTCCAGGATCGCCGCCATGCTGCCGCTGCGCCGGTGGCCCACCGAAAAGCCCGTCGCGCCCAGCACCACGTACAGAATGCCCGAAAACGCTGTGGTGAACACCGAATTCCCCAGAAATACCAGCATCTGCGACAGAAGCGCCGCGATCATCATGCCCGCCAGCAGCCCCAGGATGCTCGATGCCAGCTGCGCCGTGGACAGCCGGTCCAGATAACGCTCCAGCGCCGCGCCCATGTCCATAAAGCGGCGGATAATCCTGTCGCTGAGCAGGAAGAAAATCAGCGCGCCCAGCAGCG
>JBJEYH010000369.1:0-2185 GCA_051886675.1 Aristaeellaceae bacterium | reverse complement strand
AAGTACCGGGTCATCAGGCTGCAGATGGCCTCCTCGCCCTGGGCCTTGGTCAGGCCGTACACGCTGCGGGCATTGGGCCGCTCGGAAGCCTCCCAGGGCTGCTGGCCCTCGCCGGAGAATACCGCGCTGTCGGAGATGTACATCAGCTTCGCATCCACCGCCAAAGACGCCCGCACCATGTTCAGCGTGCCCATGCCGTTGACCTCGGCGCACCGTTCAGGCTCAGTCTCGGCCCGCTCCACATCGGTGTAGGCCGCGCAGTGGATGATCGCGTCCGGACGATACGCCTGCACCGCCCGATGCACTGCCGCGCCATCCCGCACGTCAAAATCCTCCGCATCCACGCCCATGCAGTCGATCCGCTTGTCCCGCAGACAGCGCACCACCGCCGCGCCCAGCCGGCCTGCCGCACCCGTCACCAGTACCTTCATGCTCTCCCTCCGCTCACCTGTCGCCATACATTTTCTGATAATACTGCTGATATTCGCCGGAGATGATTTCCTGCCACCATTCGCGGTTGTCCAGATACCACTGGATCGTCTTCTGGATGCCGTCGGCGAACTTCGTCTCCGGCAGCCAGCCCAGCTCGCTGTGGATCTTCGTGGGATCGATGGCGTAGCGCAGGTCGTGCCCCTTGCGGTCGGTGACGTAGGTGATCAGGCTCTCGGGCTTGCCCAGCGCATGGCAGATGATTTTCACAATGTCGATGTTGCGCATCTCGTTGTGTCCGCCGATGTTGTATACCTCGCCCACCCGGCCCCTGCGGATGATCAGGTCGATGGCCTTGCAGTGATCCTCCACATACAGCCAGTCGCGAACGTTCTCGCCCGTGCCGTAGACCGGCAGAGGCTTGTCCGCCAGCGCGTTGGCGATCATCAGGGGGATCAGCTTCTCGGGGAAGTGGTAGGGGCCGTAGTTGTTGCTGCAGCGGCTGATGCTCACCGGCAGCCCGTAGGTGCGGTGGTAGGCCAGCACCAGCAGATCCGCCGCCGCCTTGGAGGAGGAATAGGGGCTGGAGGTGTGAATGGGCGTCTCCTCGGTGAAGAACAGATCCGGCCGGTCCAGAGGCAGATCGCCGTAAACCTCGTCGGTGGATACCTGATGATACCGCCCGATGCCGTACTTGCGGCAGGCCTCCATGAGCGTGGCCGTGCCCATGATGTTGGTCTGCAGGAACACGCCGGGGTTGTCGATGGAGCGATCCACGTGGCTCTCCGCCGCGAAGTTCACCACCACGTCCGGCTTCTCCTCCTCGAACAGCCGGAATACCGCCTCCCGGTCGCAGATGTCAGCCTTGACGAAACGGAAGTTGGGCTTGTCCATCACGCCCTTCAGCGTGGACAGATTGCCCGCGTAGGTCAGCTTGTCCAGGCAGACAATGCGATCCTCCGGATGCCTTTCCATCTGATAGAAGATGAAATTGCTCCCGATAAACCCGGCCCCGCCTGTCACGATCATCGTCATAGAATCCATCCTTTCTGTGGTGGAAACGCGAGGGGGTTTCACCCCTTTTCGCGCGATTGAGTGGTGTGCCTTCGGTCATGCTGAACACGCGTGCGAGTGTCGTGCGGTTGCGCGGAGGCACGGCGCGCGACAGGCGCGCCGCGCTTGCAGGGGTCACGCCTCGCAAAGGGCGAGGCGCGACGCAGCCGTGGAGGCCCCAGGTGGGCTCTGCCCCCTGGCCCCCCAACTCGGGGCTGCCTGCCCCGACCCCCGGGGCGCGGGCCCGTGCCCGCCGCATGGCCGGAGGAGTCAGAGTAACCTCCGTCGGCCTCCGCAGGAGGTCGCCGCCTCCTGCCCCCGAAAGGGGACGCGCACCCCCGGGCGAAGCGGGGCGACCGCAGGGGAGCCCCGCCCGAGCTCGCGCAACCAAAGCAGCTTCCCCAGCGGGGAAGGTGTCACGGCGCCAGCCGTGACGGATAGGGAGAGCCCCGCAGGCTCCGCGTCGCGGCGCGCCCGTATGCGCGCCGTGACCCCCGCAAGCCCGGCTCGCCCTCCGCGAGCCGGGTCTCCGCCCAATAACAATCCCCCCGAATGGGAGTCCAGAGGGCTATGCAGCCCTCTGGCGAGGGTCTGGGGCGAGGAGCCCCAGCGTCCCCCCTCCTCACAGCCCCGCCAGGACACCCGTCTCCCGCCGCATGGCCGGAGGAGTCAGAGTAACCTCCGTCGGCCTCCGCAGGAGGTC
>JBJEYH010000368.1:0-2188 GCA_051886675.1 Aristaeellaceae bacterium | reverse complement strand
GCCAGCGCCGCAAGAAGGGTGACGATTCGTTTCATAAGCCATACCTCCCCGTGAAGCATGAGGATAGCATGGCCGGATCAGGGGCGGATTATGACCGCCCGCCGCGCATCAAAAATGGAACGGACGCTTACCGCCGCCGCAGCAGACGCAGGATCGCGGTTTTCTTCCGCGCGATCCACCAGGCAAGGCACAGCCCGCCGTAGACCGCGACGCCCGTCAGCGTCTGCAGGGCCAGGTTCAGCCAGCCGCCGAAGGGCAGCACCGCGCCCACCAGACGCACGCACAGCAGCATGATCAGCCCGATGACCGCGTACACCGCCGCGAAGCCCAAATACCGCCGATAGGGCAGCGCGCCGCGGATGAACAGCCACTGGGTCACCGGCACGGAGAATTCCGCCAGCAGCGTGCCCACCACCGCGCCCATGGCGCCCATGCGGGGGATCAGCAGGCTGTTGGCGATCAGGTTGATCACCGCCCCCGCGCTGACGCTGATGATGAACACCCTGTCCTGTCCCGTGGGCAGCACCCACTGGGTGCGGATCACATTGGCAAAGCCGATGGCGATGAGGGTGAAGGCCAGGGGAATCATCAGCCGTCCCGAGCCCGTGAACGCCTCCCCGAAGAACAGCGGCGCGAAGGTTTCCGCCACCGCCGCCACGCCGAAGGCCATGGCGCTGACCATGCACAGGATCAGCTCCATGGACAGCTCGATGTGCCGCTTTGCGCGGTCGGTTTCGCCCCGGCGGATCAGGCTGGATACCTTGGGCAGCATCACCGTGCCGATGGCGGAAATGAACCCGCTCAGGCAGTAGATGATCTTTTCGGCGTTGCCGTACAGGCCGTTTTCGGCCATGCCCGCCAGCGCGCCCACCATGACCTTGTCCATCTGCCGGTAAACGCTCACCGCCACCACCGAGATGGATAGAAGCGCACAGGGCGCCAGATGCTGAAGAACACGGCGGAAGGGCACCTTCACCAGCCGCAGCCGGCCCCGCAGGCTGCCCCAGCAGCTGACGCATCCCACCAGCGTCGCCAGCGACCAGGCGAAGGCGTAGATCCACAGATCCTCCTGCCCCCGCACGAACAGGAACACCGCCGCCGTGGCCAGCAGCTTCACCGCCGTGTTGCGCAGGGCGATGGGCTTGAACAGATCCAGCCCCATCAGGCACCAGTCCACGTTCACCAGGCAGGAAACGGACATCATCGTCAGATGCAGGGCGATGAGCTGCTCCTCCCCGGCGATGAACGCCACATAGCCCACATAGGCCAGCAGGGTCAGCCCGGCCACCAGCAGCTGCATCCGCCAGATCTCCGAGAAGGTGCGGTCAAGCTCCTCCCGGCTGTCACGGGCCCGGGCGATGGCACGGGTGCCGTAGTTCTCCAGCCCCAGCATCCCCACCAGGCAGAACATGTAGCTGATGGACCAGGCGTAATCGTACAGCCCCACGCCCACCTGCCCCACCGTGCGGGACAGGTAGGGGGCGGTCACCAGCGGCAGCAGCACGGAAAACACACGGTAGGCCACGTTGTACATGGCGTTCTTGCGCGTACTCACAGGCATATCCTTTCCTCTTGGCGGCAGAATCAATTCCACCCTTCTACTTTTCGCGATTTTTCTCCTTCTTCCTGCTTGACAGATGCCCCGGACGCTGATACAATACGTAAACGTAAAAACGATATTTGGTTTACGCAAAAGGAGGAACCATCCCATGAAGCAGCTCCAGGCCAAGCATCTTGCGATGTGCGCGCTCTTTGCCGCGCTGACCGCCGTGTGCTCCCAGATCCAGATCCCCCTGCCTGCGATACCCATCAACCTGGCGCTGTTCGCGGTGCATCTGTGCGCGGCGCTGCTGGCGCCCCGGTACGCGGCGCTGTCCATAGCGGCGTACATCCTGCTGGGCGCGGTGGGCGTGCCGGTGTTCGCCGGGCTGAAGGGCGGCATCGGCGTGCTGTTCGACAAGACCGGCGGCTACATCATCGGCTATCTGCTTTCCGCCCTGCTGACCAGCTGGCTCATCCGCCGCGGGGAGAAGAGCTTCCTGCGCTCCTGCCTGGCGATGGTGGCGGGCGTGGCGGTGTGCTATGTGTTCGGCACGGCCTGGTTCATGGTGCTGACGGGCACGCCCCTGTGGACCAGCCTGACCTGGTGCGTGCTGCCCTTCCTGCCCGGCGACGCGGTGAAGATTCT
>JBJEYH010000367.1:0-9795 GCA_051886675.1 Aristaeellaceae bacterium | reverse complement strand
AAAGCGAGGGGCCTATGGCTGTGAGACTTCCCCGGCTGCTGGACGGCAGCATGAAGGAGCTGGCCCGGCTGAACCCGGCCACGCTTTCCCTGGATGAGAACCTGTCGCCGCTGTCCACGGCGCAGATGGTGGTGCGCGAGGGCGACTGCGCCGCGGACACAGGCCAGTTTGTGGAGCTGTACACATGCCACGGGAGCGCGGGCGTGTACCGCGTCCAGCAGACGGAGCAGGACTACGGCGGGCGGCTGACGCTGATGCTGGAGCACGGCCTGACCACCCTGGGCGACGCGATCATGCCCGGGGAGGAGGAAAAGACCGGCACGGCCCGGGAGCTGGTGAGCGAGCTGCTGTCCTTCCAGCCGGTGACCATGTGGACGCTGGGGACGGTTGCGGTTCCGGACGATCTGACGCTGACGTGGAAGAACGACCACTCCAACCTGCTGGAGAGCCTGTGCACGCTGCTGGACGAGCTGCCCGGCTACCGGCTGACCTTCGACCAGAGCGTGTTCCCGTGGGTGCTGGGGATTGAGGCCCTGTCCGACGCGGACGGGTGCGAGTGCCGCCTGAGCCGGAACCTGTCCAGCCTGCGGGTGGAAGAGGACCGGAGCGAACTCTGCACCCGCCTGTACGTCAACGGCCTTGCCGACCCGCTGGATGCGGACACCATGGATACCTACGGCGTCATCACCCGGTACATGGACGCGGACACGGAGATCGGCGAGGAGGAGCTGACCAAGCAGGGGAAGGCCTTCCTGGAGGCGCACAAGACCCCCGCCGTCAGCGTGACCATGGATGCGGTGGACTGGTACGAGGCCACCGGGGAGCCCTTCGACCGCTTCACGCTGGGCCGGGTGTGCCGGGTGTGCCTGCCGGACTACGGGAAGGTCATCCGCCAGCGGGTGATCGGGCTCAGCTGGCCGGACGTGTTCGGTCAGCCGGATCAGGTGACGGTCACGCTGGCCAGCGAGTCCACCAGCGCGGTGGGCGTCATGGCGGGCCTGATCATCGACACCACCATCACAAAGAAGCGCGTGACCTCGCTTTCCTCCGAGCTTGACAACCAGAAGGAGCTGCTCATTGCCGCGGAGGACAGCATCACGCTGATGTCCACGCGTATCGACCTTTTCGCGCAGGAGGTCAATATCACGGTCGAGGGGCTGAACGCACGAATCGACCTGATGGCCACCGCAGAGGAAAACGAGGAACTCGCGCGCAGGGTCAGCGAGGCGGAAATCGCCATTGACGGGGCCAATGCCCGGATCGATCTGAAGGCCGACCAGACCATCGCGGACAGCCTGGGGGAACGGATGTCCGCCGCGGAGATCGCCATTGACGGTGCGAATGCTGAAATCGCGCTGAAGGTCAGCAAGAACGGCGTGGTGTCGGCCATCAACATGTCCACCGAGGGGATCAAGATTTCCGCCAGCAAAATCGAGCTGGACGGCGAGACCATCGCAAACAAGCTGTCCGGCGGGTACATCGACGTAACATCCATCGACGCCAATGAGGGCGACTTCGCCGCCCTGTACTGCGATTCCGCCTACATTGGCTCGCTGTACGTGGGAAGCGACAGCTTCGAGCCCATGACGCAGACCATCGCCACGGGCGCGGGGAGCATCACCGTCAACGCGACGGACATCAACTATCAGGACTGGGCCGGAAACAAGAAGGAGGCCCGCGTGGTCAACAGCATCACCTACAACGCGCCCGGCACAAAGACCATTGTGCTGCTGGGAAGCTGAATGCCTGAGGGGGTATCGCCATGAACAAGGACACAATCTCCACGAAAAGGGACAGACTCGCGGCCGTCATCGTCACCCTGGGGAAGATCGAGGTGCACGGAAAGGACAACCTGTCGCGGCTCCTGGGCTGCATGCAGGAGCTGGAGAAGCTCATGAACGAGGCGGCGCAGGAGAAAACCATGAGCGAGGAGGCGGCGCAGGATGATTGAAACGTCGCTTTCCTTCACCTGCGACCTGGACCGCGGCATCGACCGGACGCCCATTCGCCCGGCGCTGCTGACGGGCGACAAGCAGGCCCACACCCTGCGCGTCACGGTGCGCAGATCCGGCGCGGAGGTTGCGCTGGAGGGCGCGAGCGTGTCGGCGTACTTCGTGCGCTCCGACGGCGTGACCGTGCCTGTCACGGGGAGCGTCAGCGGCGCGGTGGCCTCCGTGACACTCACGGAAAGCTGCTACCGCACGGCGGGCCGCTTCCAGCTGGCCGTCAAGCTGGCCATGGGCGCGGAAATCAGCACGATCCTCTGGGCGGACGGCATGGTGAGCGAATCCACCACGGACGCCATTGTGGACGATGAAAACGTGATTCCCTCCCTTGAGGAACTTCTGGCGCAGATCGCGGCTACGGAAGCCGCGGCGGACAGCGCAAACAGCGCGGCCGACTCCGCAAACGGGGCCGCTTCCTCGGCGGATGCCGCTGCGTCCCGCGCCGAAAGCGCCGCGGAAGCTGCCAACGCGGCAGCGTCGTCCCTGGACGGCATGACCGCGCAGGCCCTCACCCTGGAGCCGGGGAGCGATGCCACCGCCGGCGTTGAAACGGTGGACGGCGTGAAGGTGCTCACCATCGGCGTGCCCAAGGGCGACAAGGGCGACAAGGGCGACCAGGGCGAGAAGGGCGACCCCGGCAGGGACGGCGACGGCGCGGTATCCACGGTGAACGGCATTGCGTCGGTGGACGGGAACGTGACCCTGACCGCGCAGGACGTGGGTGCGCGGCCGGACACCTGGGTGCCCACCGCAGGTGACGTGGGCGCGCTGCCGGACACCTACACGCCGCCGGTGACCTCCGTCAACGGGCAGACCGGCGCGGTGGTGCTGACGGCGGAGGACGTGGGCGCGCTCCCAACAGGCGGCACGGCGGCGGACAGCGGGAAGCTGGGCGGGCAGGCCCCGGGATACTACATGAGCCCGGAGAGCCTGATCGACAACGGATACATGCCCAACCCGGTCTGGCAGCGGGACTGGGAGAGCGGCGACAGCGTGGCCGGGTGGACGTACTTCCTCGACCGGTGGGAAAACTTCGGCTCAAGCGCGATCACGCCCTACTGGAGCGAGAGCGGCCTGACCCTGTCCTCCGGCACCATCGGGCAGATGATGCTGCTGGGGGACTACGTGGGCCAGACGGTGACCGCCGCGTGCAAATTCTCCGACGGGCTGCTGCTGTGCGCCAGCGGCACGGTGACCAACAACGCCGACTGGACGGAGATCGCCTTCCAGGCCGACAGCGGGCGGAACATCGACCTGGTGAACGGCTCCAGCGGACAGTGGTATCTGACCATCATGCCCGGCGGCGGCACCATCGAGTGGGTGGCCGTCTATCCCGGCGAGTTCACCGCCGACACGCTCCCGCCCTTCCGCCCCAAGGGCTACGCGGCGGAGCTGGCCGAATGCATGCGCTACTACCAGCTGACCGGCTACCACCTCGCGAAGAAATACGTGTCGGATTCCGGCGCGGAGGGGATCAACGTGGCGTGGTATGTGCCCATGCGCATCACCCCCACGGTGACGCTGACCACCGCCTACGCGGGGAACATCGCCACCGGACCCACGGCGAACAACGTGACCGAGTACGGCATGCGGCTGGACGTGGTGAGCAGCAGCCTGACGACCCTGACCCAGTGGGACGGGCTCATCGAGGCCAGCGCGGATCTGTGAGGGGGCGGGGCATGAGCGCGATCAGGCGGCTGATCGGGCGGCTGCTGCGGCGCAGGCGGCGCGACCCGGCGCCGGATCACTACGACCGCCACTGGGGCGAGTGGTGGATCTTCCTGGAGGAATTCCGCGCGGGGACGCGCGATGACGGGGAGGAATGAGCATGAACGAATACACGGTGTACATCCGCGTGGACGATGCGGGCCGGGTGGTGGACGTCAACTCCAGCGCGTTCCTGCGGGACACGGAGGGCTGGACGGCCATCGACAGCGGCTACGGCGACCGCTACCACCACGCGCAGGGGAACTACCTGCCGCAGCCGCTGACGGACTGGCGGGGCGTGTACCGCTACAAGCTGGAGGACGGCATGGTGGTGGAGCGCACGGAAGCGGAAATGGACGGTGACCGGGTGCCGCAGGAGTCCCGTCCGACGCTGGAGATCCGCGTGGAGGCCGTGGAGGGCACCACGCAGGAGCTGCAGGAGGCCCTTGACCTGCTGCTGTCGGGGGTGACGGAATGAAGGCTGACATGAGGGAGCGCATCATCGCGTACAACCGCCAGCGCGCGCAGGACAAAGCCCGGGCCGACGATCTGATGACGCTGCTTTCCGCGCTGCCGCCCGGCCAGGTGAAGAACCTGCTGAAGGACGAGGTCTGCGCGGCGATCCTGACCAAGTACGGCGTGGAGGAGGCGGAGGAATGAGCGTGACCCTGAGCGCCTTTCTCGCGGCGGTGGACGAGATCGCGCGGGAAGCCCCCGTCTACCGTGTGGGCGGCAAGGCCGCGGACGGCACCTGCGACTGCATCGGGCTGGTGATCGGCGCGCTTGATCGGTGCGGCATGAAGTGGCCCGGGATCCACGGCAGCAACTGGG
Source organism: Aristaeellaceae bacterium (assembly GCA_051886675.1). Taxonomy (GTDB): domain Bacteria; phylum Bacillota; class Clostridia; order Christensenellales; family Aristaeellaceae; genus UBA11524. The sequence continues at coordinate 5,251 of JBJEYH010000367.1, read as the reverse complement.
CGGCGCGCAACGCCATGGCGGGGCTCGCCCCGGTCACGGGCACGGGCAGCCTGACCGTCGGGAACCTGGTCTACAAGGCGAAGGCCCCCGGCGAGACCGGCTACCGCCTGCCGGAGCGTTACGCCGCGGATCCGGATCGCAACGATTACTACCACGTGGGCGTGGTTCGCTCCGTCAGCCCGCTGCGGATTGTGCACTGCACCAGCCCCGGCGGGGTTGTGACGGATACCCGGCTGGGCCGCTGGGCCTGTACCGGCGCGCTTCGCTTGACCGGCGGCGCGCAGGCGGCGGAGACTCAGGCGGCGGAGGCGCAGGCGGCGCAGGCGCAGCCCGTGCCGGTCAGCCGCGCCACCCTCCGCTACGGCAGCCGGGGCGAGGAGGTCGCGCTGCTGCAGCGGAAGCTGCGCTCCTGCGGCTATGACCTGGCGGCGGACGGGATCTTCGGGCCGATCACCCGGGCGGCGGTGCGCAGCTATCAGGCGTCGCGGGGGCTGACGGCGGACGGCATTGCGGGGCCCGTCACCTGGGCCGCGCTGGACAAGGAAACGGAGGAATAGCATGCAAACCTTCTGGAAGACCCTGCGCATCGCGGGGGCGACGGCCCTGACCTGGCTGAGCTGGCTGGTGGGCGGCTGGGACGCGGCGCTGGGGGTGATGTTCATCGCCATGGGGCTGGACTACGTCACCGGGGTGGCCACCGCGGCGATGGGCCGCTCCGTCAAGACGGCGGATGGCGGCTTCGCATCCTCGGCAGCCTTCGCCGGGCTGACGAAAAAGCTGCTGATGCTGGTCATCGTGGCCCTGGCGGTGCTGGTGGACAGGCTCCTGGGCACCCAGGGCATCTGCCGCATGGCAGCCATCGGCTTCTACGCCGCCAACGAGGGCCTGAGCATCATCGAGAACTGCAGCCGTCTGGGGGTTCCCTTCCCCCAGAGCCTGATGAAGGCCCTGGAAAAGCTCCGCCAGCAGCACGACGATTCGGACCTGGAGCTGTAATCCCCCTGCCCTGTCCGCGCATTCCGGCGCGGGCGGGGCTTTTTGCGTTGACGCGGGGCGGCCCTTTGTAGTAGACTACCCCTGTATTCATCCTGCCGGGAGGCTGTTATGCGCTGCCCGATAGTGTCCGACGTCCACGGGAATCTCCCTGCCTGCCTCCCCCGAGGCCGCGGACTGCGGGCAGATCATCTCCCTGGGGGATCGGGTGAATGACGGCCCCCAGCCCCGGGAAGTGCTTGCGCGCCTGGAGCAGCTGCACGCCCTGATGCTCCCGGGGAACCACGGGGAACGCCTCGCCCGCCCGGACGATCCCGCGCTGAGAGGCTGCAGCTGGTCGCCGCTCCGCCGGACGGCCCGGCAGCTGGAGGGCATGCGCCCCGACTTTCCCACGGATGTGCGTCCGGGCCCGGCGCTGCTGACCCACGGCATGCCCGGGGATCCCCGCAGGCTGGTGTGGCCCGGGAGCTGCCCGGGTATCCGGACGCGCTGCCGGAGGGCGTCAGCCTGCTGATGAGCGGGCATCATCACATCCGCCGGGACGTGCGCCATCAGGGGCGGCGGGCGGTGCATCCGGGCTCCGCGGGCGTGCCGGAGGACGGCATCGGCGGCGTGGCAGCCTTCGCGGTGCTGACCATCCGCGATGATCGGGCGGAGGTGACCTTGCACCGGGCGGCCTGCGACGCGGACGGGACAGCCCGGGCATACATCGTCAGCGGCGCGGCCCGGGCGGCGCCGGAAATGGCGCGGCTGGCGCTGGAAAACATGTACACCGGCGAAAACAGCCTGGTGCTGAAGGCCATCGCCCGCGTCAGCGACGTGGCGCGGCCCCCGGGGCTGACCCTGGCGGACAGAACCTTCCCCTGGCGGGAACCGCTGTCCACCCCCCGACTACTGGACCATGATGGAGGAAAAGCTGCTGTGAATCAGGATACCATTGCCGCCATTGCCACCGCGCCGGGGCAGGGCGGGGTGAGCATCGTGCGCATGAGCGGGCCGGAGGCGGAGCGGGTGCTGATGGCGCTGTTCCGCCCGGCGAAGAAGTCCCTGACCCGTCTGACGAGCCATCTGCTGACCTACGGCCATGTGCTGGACGGGCCGGAGACCGTGGACGAATGCATGGCGGTGATCATGCGCGCGCCCCGCAGCTACACCCGGGAGGACGTGTGCGAGCTGCAGCTGCACGGCGGCGGGTATACCGCCCAGCGGGTGCTGGGTCTGTGCCTGCGCCAGGGGGCGCGGCTGGCCCAGCCGGGGGAATTCACGCGCCGGGCCTTCCTCAACGGGCGGATTGACCTCAGTCAGGCCGAGGCGGTCATGGGGCTGATCGCCGCCCAGGGGGATCAGGCGCACCGGGCGGCCCTGCGGCAGCTGGAGGGCGGCGCATCCGCGTTCATCCGGCAGGCCGCGGACGAGCTGTACGCCATTCAGGCCGGAGCCGCCGCGTGCATCGACTATCCGGAGGAAATCGGCGAGGAGGAGGCTGCGGGCGATCTGGGCCCCCGGATCCTCCGCCTGGCCGACAGCCTGGAGTGCGCCTGCGACGAACGGGCCGCGCGGCTGATCCGCTCGGGGCTGAACGCGGTGATCTGCGGCCGGCCCAACGCGGGCAAGAGCAGCCTGCTCAACGCGCTGCTGGGAGAGGAGCGGGCCATCGTCACGGACATCCCGGGCACCACGCGGGACGCGGTGCGGGGCGATATGCTCCTGGACGGCGCGGTGATTCACCTGACGGACACCGCCGGGCTGCGGGAAACCGGCGACCTGGTGGAGCAGCTGGGCGTCGCCCGGGCGCGAAGGGCGGTGGAGGATGCGGACGCTGCGCTGCTGGCGCTGGACGCCAGCCAGCCCCTGACGGCGGAGGATCGGGAATCCCTGCCGCTGCTGACGCCGGAGCGCACGGCGATTCTGCTGAACAAGTCCGACCTGCCCCCCGTGCTGACGGAGGCGGACGCATCCGCGCTGCTGCCCGGCGCGGCGGTGATGAGCGTCTCCGCCCGGGACGCGGCGACGCTGGCCCCGGTGAAGGATTTTCTCCGGCGGATGGCCACGGTCAGCGACAGCGTGACGCTGACCCAGCCCCGGCATCTGGAGGCAGCCCGGCGGGCCGCAGCGCATCTGCGGGAGGCGGAAGCCACGCTGCATGCGGCGACGGTGGATCTGGCGACGGTGGATCTGCAGGCAGCACAGCTGGCCCTGGCGGAAATCACGGGCGACCAGGTAGAGGAGCGTCTTCTGGACCGCGTCTTCAGCGACTTCTGCGTGGGCAAATAAGCGCAACGCCAAGGATCGCGCCAGCGAAAATGGGTCAAGGGGCGATGCCCCTTGCCTTGGTAGCAGGGGCGGCGTTAGCCCCTGCGCAGGGATGTCGCGGCAGCCCAGGCGCAACACAAAGAAAAACAAAAAAGGGAACGAAAGAAGCCAGAGTTTCCAAGCAGCCGACGAAGTCCGGCCGCGTCGGAAACGGCAGGTTCCGCGCAATCCCCAAAGGAACGCCCCCAGCCCCTCCCCGGCATCATCGGCGGAGGGGCCTTCTGCGCCGGAGATGGCAGGTTCCGCGATCTCCAAGGCCCCGCGCCATCAGAAGCGCCCCAGGCAACAAGGCCCCTTGCGATGCGCAGCAGCCGCCCCCCTTTCGCAGGAATGTCGCGGCACCCCCCGCCCTGCACCCCGCATCCTCAAAGGCAGGGAGGCCGCGCGAGTTTCCAGGCAGCCGACGAAGTCCGGCCGCGTTGGAAACGGCAGGTTCCGCGATCTCCAAGGCACCGCGCCATCAGAAGCGCCCCAAGCAGCAAGGCCCCTGCGATGCACAGCAGCCGCCCCCCTTCGCAGGAATGCCGCGGCCCGCCCTGCACCCCCCGCATCCTCAAAGGCAGGGAAGCAGCGCGAGTCCCCGGGCAGCCGACGAAGTCCGACCGCGCCGGAAACGGCAGGTTCCGCGATCTCCAAGGCTCCGCGCCATCAGAAGCGGCCCAAGCAACAAGGCTCCTTGCGATGCGCAGCAGCCGCCCCCCTTCGCCGGAATGCCGCGGCACCCCCCGCCCCGCACCCCCGCTTCCTCAAAGGCAGGGAAGCAGCGCGAGTTTCCAGGCAGGCGACGCAGTTCGCCCGCGCCGGAAACGGCAGGTTCCGCGATCTCCAAGGCCCCGCGCCATCAGAAGCGCCCCAGGCAACAAGGCCCCTTGCGATGCGCAGCAGCCGCCCCCCTTCGCCGGAATGCCGCGGCCTCACCCCCTGCACCCCCCGCATCCTCAAAAGCAGGGAAGCAGCGCGAGTTTCCAGGCAGCCGACGCAGTTCGCCCGCGCCGGAAACGGCAGGTTCCGCGATCTCCAAGGAACCGCGCCATCAGAAGCGGCCCAAGCAACAAGGCTCCTTGCGATGCGCAGCAGCCGCCCCCCTTCGCCGGAATGTCGCGGCAACCCCCGCCCCTCACCCCCGCATCCTCAAAGTCAGGGAAGCAGCGCGAGTCCCCGGGCAGCCGACGAAGTCCGGCCGCGCCGGAAACGGCAGGTTCCGCGATCTCCAAGGCTCCGCGCCATCAGAAGCGTCCACTTCCGCGAACCTGCATCCGAGCCGCCTCCTCTGCCCCCATATCCCCATCCCCAGACACAGCAAAAGCGCGGCGCTCACCGTCATGATGAGCGCCGCGCCTTTTTCATTGATCCGGAAGTCAGCCGGAAGCCTCCGGCCTGCGGATCAGGATTCCCTTCATGCATTCCGTATTATTGTGCTGCCGCCGCACCAGCTGCTTTTCCTCCTCCGTGCAGCCGATGAGCAGCTTGATCTCCGAGTCCCGCTTCAGCAGATCCACCGTGACCATGATCGCGTCCAGCCTCCGGGCCGGATCGGAGCCCGACCACACGTCGATGCCCCCGCCGTCCATGGCCGCGGTGTCCTGAAGGTAGCCGTAGTCCAGGGGGTAGATCATGTCCGGATAGCGGGGATGCGCCGTGCCCCGGGGCCGGTCGATCACCAGACGGCTCCCCGCCATCAGCCGGTCCAGCGCGGCCCAGAAGGCCCCGTCGTCAGGCCGGACGCCCGTCACAGCACCGGCTCCCCGCCCACGAACACCTGCTGGGCCCTGGCCTGAATGTCCCGCAGGGGATTGCCGCGGAAGACCGCGACGTCCGCATCCTTGCCCGGCTCGAGGGAACCCACCCGGGCGTCAATGCCCGCCACCTTCGCGGGATTGATGGTCACCGCCCGCCAGGCCGCGTCCTCCGGCAGACCCTCGCGGATGGCCAGACCCGCGCACAG
>JBJEYH010000366.1:0-2202 GCA_051886675.1 Aristaeellaceae bacterium | reverse complement strand
TCTCCATGGCGGCCACGCTGTGCGTGATGGCCCTGCGCATGGGGCTTCCGGCGGGCTTCGCGGCGAACATGCCCATGGACCGGGGCACGGAGAGCGCGCTGTTCCTGCCGGTGACGGGCCGCGCCCGGGAGGAGGAGTTGCTGACGGCCTTCGCCCATCTGACGGTGAAGCGTACGCTGCGCTTCGTCACCTTCCTGGAGACGCTGACCAGCCTCACCGGCATGGATATGCTGATTCTCTCCTGCTACGACAGCGAGGAGGTGCAGCAGGCCATCGGCAGGCTGCGCCGGGCGGGCAATCAGGTGACGCTGCACCTGCTGGACGCGGGAAGGGGGCAGCCGCATGCCGCTTAACGGAACGGATTTCCGCCGCAAGGCCCAGTTCCCGCTGCTGCTGGGGAGCGGCGCGGTGCCGGTGCTGACCATGGTGCTGCTGGGCTTTGCGCCGGAAAAGGCGCATCTGGCGTGGGTGTTCGCCCTGGCCTTCGCCCTGGCGGGGGAGGTATGCCTGCTCGTCCGGGGGAAGGCCAGGCTCCTGGCGGGGCTGGCGGGCTGCGCGGCGATGGCGGCGCTGGGCTGGCAGCTTTTGCCGGCGGGCGGCGCGTGGCTGGCGCCGGCGTGCTGCATGGCGCTGGTGGGGCTGTCGCTGCCCATGGGCGGCTGGCCCCGGGGCCGGGAGCTGCATCCCGGCTGGCTGGTGGCGGGGCTGCTCATGCATCTGGCGGCGCAGCTGATGGTGAACGTCGCCCGCCGCACGGGGGAGAACGGGGGCTATATCGCCGCCGCGCCCATGCTGATCATCAGCTTCATCCTGTTTGCGGCGCTGGCCATGCTGTCCATCAACCGTTCCAGCATGGACACTGCCTCCATGGGCCGGCAGAAGATTCCGGCATCCATGCGGCGGATGAACACGCTTTTGACGTGCGGGCTGCTGGCCGTGACGCTGCTGATTTCCGCGATACCGGCCATCCGGCGCTGGCTGGAGCAGGCCTGGGACTGGCTGATGGTGATGCTGGTACGGTTCCTGAGCTGGCTGGCGCAGCTGCTGCCGAAGTCCGAGTCCACGGGGGAAGGCCCGGTGGAGCCTGCGGACATGGGCGGCTTCGGCGACGCGGTATCGGAGCCCAGCAAGCTGGCGCTCATTCTGGAGAAGGTGGCCTTCGTCATCGCGGCGATTGCGGCGGTGATTCTGGCGATCCTTGCGCTGCGGTTCCTGTACCGGCAGCTGAAGAAGCTGGCCCGGCGGCTCATGGACATGATGCGCCGCTACGCCGCCGCCGCCACGGAGGACTACGACGATGAAATCACCGACACCCGGGAGGATGGCGAGCGGGAGCGGAGCAAGCCCCTGCAGGCGCTGCGGCGGCGTCTGGCGCTGGGGGATGACAGGAGTCTGCCGCCGGCGGAGCGCATCCGCCGCCGCTACGCGCGGCTGAGGCTGAAGCACACGGACTGGCAGGACAGCCGCACCGCCCGGGAGACGCTGCCGGGGGATGCCGCGGGCCTGTACGAGCGCGCCCGCTACAGCGAGCATCCCGTCACCGCGGAGGACGCGGATCAGTTCGCCCGGGATACCCGCGCGGTATGAACCGGTGCGGCGGAAGCGGCGCGGCAGGATAGCAGCAGGAATACGCACAGCAGGAGCCGCTGACAGACCGTCGGCGGCTCTTTTTCTGCGCGGGCAAAAGAAAGCGCCCGGACAGGGTGGGCATGCTGTCCGGGCGGAGGGGCTGTGTGGGACGGGGGCGGAGCGGTTCTTTGCGGCGGCGCGGAACCTGCCGTTTCCCTCGCGGGCGGACTGGCGTCGCCTGCTGGGAAACTCTGGCTTCTTCGGTTCCTTTTTTTCTTGCGCTTCGTGTTGCGCCCGGGCTGCCGCGACATCCCTGCGCAGGGGCTAACGCCGCCCCTGCTACCAAAGCAAGGGGTTTCACCCCTTGACCCGTTTCCGCTGGCGCGATCACTTGCGGATGCCGGAAGCTGACGTTTCCCTCGCGGGCGGACTGCTTCAGTCCGTTCAGGTAAGCCTCATATTTACCGCAGCCGGGCCTGCGCCATCCGGATCAGCCCGAAGCCCGGCGGACAGGTCGGGTGATTGGCCTGCAGGCTCGTGAGGATCATGCCTGCCCGGCCCCCGTTCCGCCCCCGTGACGCTGATGGAACAGCGCCAGCTTGGCGTACATGTCCTCCAGGATCAGGCGGCTGT
>JBJEYH010000365.1:0-2209 GCA_051886675.1 Aristaeellaceae bacterium | reverse complement strand
ACGAGCAGACCGCCGCGCTGTCCCTGGCGCAGACGGAGCTGGACGCGCAGACCGCCGCCCTGCTTCTGGCCCAGGAAAGCCTGGCCGTCCGCGAGGAGGAGCTGGCCAACGCCAACGCCATCCTGGCCGCCCGGGAGGAGGAGCTGGCCGCCCTGCAGCTGGCCCTGACCAACAAGCAGAACGAGCTGGACGCCGCCACCCTGGCCCTGAGCAATCAGCAGGCCGCGCTGGACGCGCAGACCAGCAAGATTGACGACCTGGTGGGCGTGCGCTCCCAGATCATCGCGGAGCTGTCCAGCGCGCTGACGGCCAGCAACCTGCGCGCCACGGTGGACCCCAACACCGGCGACATTGTGCTGGACAGCGCGGTGTTCTTCAAGACCAATTCCGACGACATCATGGAGGACGGCAAGGCGCTGCTGGACCGGTTCATCCCGGTGTACCTGGGGGTGCTGCTGCAGGACCGCTACCTGGATTATCTGGGTGAGATCATCATCGAGGGCCACACGGACACCCAGGGCAGCTACATGACCAACCTGCGTCTGAGCCAGAACCGTGCCTTCTCCGTGGCCACCTACTGCCTGGAGATGCCCTCCCTCACCAGCGAGCAGCAGCAGCTGCTGCGCTCCATCCTCACCGCCACGGGCCGCAGCTATTCCGACCCGGTGTACAACGCCGACGGCACCGTGAACATGGACGCCTCCCGACGGGTGGAGTTCAAGTTCAGCCTGAAGGACGCGGAAATGATCGACGAAATGAACCGCCTGCTCCAGGGCGGCGACAACTGACGGAGGTCGCACGTTGAAATACGCAGCCATTGCAGCGGCGCTGCTGCTGATCGCATCCCTGGTGGGCGTGGGCGCCCTGTACCTGACCGCCAACGTGACGGTGGAAGCCGTAGGCGTGGTGGCGGTGGAAGCCTCCACCCAGCCGGAGCTGTTTGCCTCGCTGAAGGAGCAGCAGCAGAGCGGCTATGTCACCGGGACGGTCTTCACCTCCGCGGCCATCGGGAGCGCGGAGAACTACCAGTTCTACACCTACACCGTGCGGCTGAAGAACAGCTGCTTCCTGGCCGCGGACATGGTGGAGCTGCAGGTCACGCCCATGGAGGGCGACGTGCTGCAGCTGGGCGACACCTCCGCCAAGGTGCTGGCCGCCCGCACCACCGGCGACATCCAGGCCACCATCCTCACGGACATCGGCATGCATGCCGTCCGGGAGCTGAACGTCACCTATTACATGTGGGGGATCCCCTTCACCCTGCGCACCACCTACGGCCACTGAGACGCCCGGAGGTACACGAGCATGCCGATGTGGAACCCCTGGCGGGGCTGCCGGAGATGCAGCGAGGGCTGCCTGCACTGCTACATTCACAAGGGGGACGCCAGGCGCGGGGTGGACACGGAGCAGATTGTCCGCACGAAGGACTTCGACAAGCCCGTCCAGCGGCTGAAAAGCGGCCCCTACAAAATGAAGGTCGGCCTGGTATACACCTGCTTCTCCACGGATTTCCTGCTGGAGGACGCGGATGCATGGCGCGCCGACTGCTGGGCCATGATCCGTCAGCGCAGCGACTGCATGTTCCTTTTCCTGACCAAGCGGATCGAGCGCCTTGCCGCCTGCCTGCCCGATGACTGGGGCGATGGCTACGACAACGTGGCCATCGGCTGCACCATCGAGAACCAGCGCAATGCCGACCGGAAGCTGCCCGTCTTTCAGCAGCTGCCCATCCGGCACCGGTGCATCACCGCTCAGCCCCTGCTGGAAAGGGTCGACCTGTCGCCGTACCTGGCGGGCGTCGAGCGCGTTGTGGTCGGGGGCGAATCGGACAGGGATGCCCGGCCCTTCGATTTCGACTGGGCGCTGGATATCCGCCAGCAGTGCATCCGCCAGCAGGTGGACTTCGAGTTCCGCCAGTGCGGCACGCACTTCATCAAGGACGGCAGGCTCTACACCCTGCAGACAAAGGATCTGTGCCGGCAGGCCCGGGCCGCGGGCATTGACAGCCTCCGCAAGCCCGGCCCCTGGCCCTGACGCATAAAAAACATCCTCCGCGGCGAAGCCTCGCTGCGGAGGATGTCTGTCATATGCCCTTACTTGAGGAAGTAGCTCACCGCATAGCCGGTGATGCCGTTGTACTGCACCTTGACCCATCCGTCGCCGGGGGCCACCACCGTGACCTCCGCGCCGTGGGGCATGCGGGCCAGCA
>JBJEYH010000364.1:0-2209 GCA_051886675.1 Aristaeellaceae bacterium | reverse complement strand
ACCGCCTTCAACGCCGACTTCGACGGCGACCAGATGGCCGTGCACGTGCCCCTGTCCATGGAAGCCCAGGCCGAGGCCCGCTTCCTGATGCTGGCCCACAACAACATCCTGAAGCCCCAGGACGGCAAGCCCGTCATCAGCCCCTCCCAGGACATGGTCATCGGCTGCTACTACCTGACCATCGAGAACGAGAACGGCAAGGGCGAGGGCCACTGGGTCAGCGACGCCACCGGCGAGCGCGTGTCCCGCGACAGCAACGAGCCCAAGCACTGGACGGGCTTCACCTTCTGCGACGCGGCGGAGGCCCATATGGCCTACGCCCTGGGCAAGATCTCCCTGCAGAGCCCCATCCGCGTGCGCCTGGAGCGCACCTTCAAGGGCGAGACCGGCACCAAGATCATCGAGACCACCTTGGGCCGCCTGATCTTCAACGACGCGCTGCCCCAGGATCTGGGCTTCAAGAAGCGCGAGTGCCTGGACGACATGTTCGAGCTGGAGGTCAACGAGCTGGTGGGCAAGAAGCAGCTGTCCAACATCGTGGACATGTGCTTCCGCAGCCAGGGCGAGCACCGCACCGCGCTGGTGCTGGACGCCATCAAGGCCCTGGGCTACAAGTTCTCCACCGTGGGCGCGGTCACCGTGTCCGTCGCCGACATCAAGACCCCGCCCTGCAAGGCCACCATGCTCGCCGAGACCGACGAGAAGGTGCGCCGCGTCAACAACCTCTACCGCCGCGGTCTGCTCAGCGAGGACGAGCGCTACAAGCGGGTCATCGACCTGTGGAACAACTGCACCCACGCCCTGCGCGACCAGATCCTCCCCAACCTGGACAAGTTCAACCCCATCCGCATGATGACCGACTCCGGCGCTCGCGGTTCGTCCGCGCAGGTGTCCCAGCTGGCCGGCATGCGCGGCCTGATGGCCTCTCCCTCCGGCAAGACCGTGGAGCTGCCCATCCGCGCCAACTTCCGCGAGGGCCTGAGCGTGCTGGAGTTCTTCCTGTCCTCCCACGGCTCCCGCAAGTCCCTGTCCGATACGGCTCTGCGTACCGCTGACTCCGGCTACCTGACCCGCCGTCTGGTGGACGTCAGCCAGGAGGTCATCGTCCGTGAGGAGGACTGCTTCGCGGCCCGGGGCGAGAAGGTTCGCGGCATTGTGGTGCAGGAGCTGATGAGCGGCAAGCAGTCCATCGAATCCCTGGAGGATCGTCTGCGCGGCCGCACCGCCGCCGAGGACATTATCGATCCCGCCACCGGCGAGGTGCTGGTGCACCTGAACGAGTCCATCGACCATGACAAGGCCAAGCTCATCGCCTCCCGCGGCGTGACCAGGGCCTCCGTCCGCTCCGTGCTGACCTGCCGCACCGAGCATGGCGTCTGCGCCCGCTGCTACGGCCAGAACATGGCCCACGGCGGCAAGGTGGACATCGGCGAGGCTGTGGGCATCATCGCGGCCCAGGCCATCGGCGAGCCCGGCACCCAGCTGACCATGCGTACCTTCCATACCGGCGGCATCGCCTCCGGCGACGACATCACCCAGGGTCTTCCCCGCGTCGAGGAGCTCTTCGAGGCCCGCAAGCCCAAGCGCGAGGCTACCCTCAGCGAGATCAGCGGCCGGGTGTCCATCCAGGAGACCAAGAAGAAGCGCGAGCTGGTCATCACCTCCGACGAGGACAGCCACGAGCAGAAGGCCTACCAGATCACCTACGGCAGCCGCCTGAAGGTGCAGGAGGGCGCCCACGTGGAGGCCGGCGACGAGCTGATCGAAGGCTCCATCAACCCCCACGATCTGCTGCGCATCCTGGGCGTGAAGGCCGTGCAGGAATACCTGCTCAAGGAAGTTCTGTCCGTGTACCGCCTGCAGGGCGTGGCCGTGGCCGACAAGCACATCGAGATCATCGTGCGGCAGATGCTGCGCAAGGTCCGCGTGGAGGACAGCGGCGACACCAACCTGCTGCCCGGCTCGCTGGTGAACATCTTCCACTTCGAGGAAGTGAACCGCAAGACCATCATGGAGGGCGGCCGTCCCGCCATCGCCAAGCGCATCCTGCTGGGCATCACCAAGGCCTCCCTGGCCACGGACAGCTTCCTGTCCGCCGCCTCCTTCCAGGAGACCACCCGCGTGCTGACCGAGGCTGCCATCAAGGGCACCGTGGATCCGCTGATCGGCCTGAAGGAGAACGTCATCCTGGGCAAGCTGATCCCCGCCG
>JBJEYH010000363.1:0-2211 GCA_051886675.1 Aristaeellaceae bacterium | reverse complement strand
TTGTGCTCACGCACATTGGGCAGACCTCTCCCGAGCGGCTTACCGATAAATTGTATCACACGCATCGTCCCCTGTCAAGGCCGCGGCGTTGATTTTTGCCGGAATTTCAAGGGTTTCGCGGCAGTTCTTCCGCCCTGCGCCCCGGCATATGGTGGAAAGGGCACAACCGGGGAAGGGAGCTGTTGCGCATGGACGAGGCGATCCGTCAGCGGGTCAGGGCCATCGGCGCGTACATGGTGCGCCACCGGGCCACCGTTCGCCAGGCCGCAGAGGTTTTCGGCATATCCAAATCCTCCGTACACAAGGACATGGGCGAACGCCTGCCGCTGGTGGATCCCGTGCTGGGCCGGCAGGTGGCGGCGCTGCTGCGCTACAACAAGGCCGTGCGCCATCTGCGGGGCGGCGAGGCCACACGCCGCCGCTATCAGGCCCGGCAGTGAATCTCCTTGCAATTTCCGCCGCATCTGCTATACTTAAGAAAAAAAGCATCGCGCTTGCAACGGAGGCGTTTATGGACATCACCATCACCCCTGAGGGCATGATGGCCCTGGAGAAGGACTACATGACCAGCTGCGGCATATCCTCGGCGCTGCTGATGGAGCACGCGGCCCAGGGCGTATGCGCGGCCATCGGACGCCGCTGCCCCGGCGGACGGGCGCTGTTCCTGTGCGGCACGGGCAACAACGGCGGCGACGGCTACGCCGCGGCGCGGCTGTGGCAGGCGGTGGGCGGACGGGCCGACGTGCTGGAATTGACCGATCACCCCCGGGGCGACGCGCTGATGAACCGCACCCTGGCCCTGCAGGCGGGGGTGGACGTCCGCCTGGCCGGGGAGGATACCGTCCTTCCCGAGGGCGATATCATCGTGGACGCGCTGTTCGGCACGGGGCTGGCGCGGCCGGTGGAGGGCGTCGCGCTGACGCTGATCCGCCTGGCCCGGGCATCGAGGCGACCGGTCATCGCCGTGGACATCCCCTCCGGGCTCAGCGGCCTGACCGGCGAGGTGCTGGGCGAGGCCCTGCCCGCCGCGGAGACCGTGACCTTCCACCGCATCAAGCAGGGACTGCTGCTGGGCAAGGGCCCCGCGTATACCGGGGAAATCACCGTGCAGCCCATTCTGATTCCCGCCGGCTACGGCGACCAGGAGGGCCTGCGCTGCATGACCCCCGATGATCTGTCCATGATCCCGCCCCGCCCCGTGGACGGCCACAAGGGCACCTTCGGCCGTGCGGTGCTGCTGGCGGGCTCGCCGGGCATGGCAGGAGCGGCGGCCTTTGCAGCCAACGCCTGCGTGAAGGCCGGAGCCGGGCTGACCACGGTGCTGTGCCGGGAGAGCATCCTGCCCGTGGTGCAGATGCTGGCTCCCGCCGCCGTATGCATTCCCCTGCCGGAGCGGCGCGGCCGCCTGACCGCCGACGCCGCCGCGCTGACCGCCGACGCCCTGTCCACGGCGGACGCCGCCGCGCTGGGCTGCGGCCTTGGGCAGAGCGACGACCTCGTGCCGCTGCTGGAGCGTTTCGCCCGGGCGGAATGCCCCGTGGTCTGGGACGCGGACGCGCTGAACCTGCTGGCCGGACGGCGTGGCCTTCGTCCCGGCGGATCGGCGTACATCACGCCCCATCCCGGCGAGGCGGCCCGTCTGCTGGGCTGCACGGTACCCGCGGTGACGGCGGATCCGCTGACCGCGCTGGAGCGTCTGGGGCAGATCGCCCCCTGCGCCCTGCTCAAGGGCGCGCGCACGCTGATGACCGACGGCCAGCACCGCGCCGTCAACCGCTACGGCAGCCCCGCCATGGCCAAGGGCGGCAGCGGCGACGTGCTGACCGGCATTCTCGCCGGACTGCTGGCCCAGCATCTGCCCGCGACCCCGCTCGGCATCATGCAGCTGGCCACGCTGATCCACGGGCTGGCGGGCATCCGCGCCCAGCGCATCCACGGCGAAGGCTGCGCCACGCCCCAGGCGCTGATCGACTGCATCCGTCTGGACAGCCAGGGGCTGTGACACGCCATCATTCATCATGCTTCCCGCAGGGGACGTGCCGTCCATCGGCCCGTCCCCTTTCGTCTGTCCGCAGGCCGCATCCGGCGCGTACGCGGCAGATCCCGGCCCGACGGATTCCCCGGCCAGCCTTCCGTCGCGCCGTACCCCCGGCACGAGTAAACATCCACCGGCCAAGCCGGTGGCTTTTCATATGCGGGCATAGCCCTAGA
>JBJEYH010000362.1:0-2214 GCA_051886675.1 Aristaeellaceae bacterium | reverse complement strand
GAAATCGCCCGCCGCAGCCGGGGCACGCCCCGCATCGCCAACCGCATGCTCAAGCGCGTGCGGGACTACGCCCAGGTCAAGGGCGGCGGCGTGATCACCCTGCCCATCGCCCGGGAGGCCATCGCCATGCAGGGCGTGGACGAGCTGGGCCTGGACAAGGTGGACAGGGCGGTGCTCAGCTGCATGATGGACAAGTTCGGCGGCGGGCCCGTGGGTCTGGACACCCTGGCCGCCACCACCGGCGAGGACGCCGTCACTATCGAGGACGTGTACGAGCCCTACCTGATGCAGCTGGGGTTCATCATGCGCACGCCCCGGGGCCGGGTCTGCACCCCCGCGGCCTGGGAGCACATGCAGCGCACCATGCCCGGCAATGCCGGGGGAGATCAGATGAAAATGGAGCTGTGAGCCATGCAATATGAAGCAAAGGCATTGACGCTCAAGGACGGGCGCAGGGCCATCCTGCGCGCCCCGACCCCCGCGGACGCGCCGGCGATGCTGCGGTATCTCATCGGCATCGGCGGGGAGACGGAGTTCGTCCTGACCTACCCCGAGGACCGGCAGGGCATGACCGTGGAGCAGGAGGAAGCCTTCATCCGCCGCATGGTGGACAGCGACAGCGTGCTGTTCCTGATCTGCGAGGTGGAGGGCGATCTGGCGGGCTGCTGCCAGGTGGACTTCAACACCATGCGCAAGGTTCGCCACCGGGCGTCGGTGGGCATCGGGCTGTGGCAGCGGTACTGGGGCCTGGGCATCGGCACGGCCATGCTGGGGGAGCTGATCGCCGAGGCCCGCCGAAGGGGCGTGATGCTGCTGGAGCTGGAGTTCATCGAGGGCAACAGCCGCGCCCGGGCGCTGTACGAGAAGCTGGGCTTCCGCGTTGTGGGGATGCACCCCGACGCCGTGCGCCTCCGGGACGGCTCGCTGCGCAGCGAGTACCTGATGCAGCTGCGCCTGTAAGCCCCATCATCCGAAGAAAGGGTATTGATATTGCGTATGAAAACCTCCGATTTTGACTACAATCTTCCCGAGGAGCTCATCGCCCAGACCCCTGTGGAGCCCCGGGATCACAGCCGGCTGATGGTGATTCACCGTTCCACCGGGGAGCGGGAGCACCGGCATTTTTATGATATTCTCGATTACCTCAACCCCGGCGACGCGCTGGTCATCAACGAGACGAAGGTGATTCCCGCACGCCTGCTGGGGGTGAAGGAGGAAACCGGCGTGCCGGTGGAGGTGCTGCTTCTGCGCCGGCAGAACGCCACGGACTGGGAGGCGCTGGTGCGCCCGGGGCGGCGGCTGAAGCCGGGGACGTTCTGCTCCTTCGGGGAGGGGCTTCTGCGCTGCGAGATCCTGGACAACGTGCAGGAGATCGGCGGGCGGATTGTGCGCTTCCACTACGAGGGGGTGTTCGAGGAGCTGCTGGACCGGCTGGGGGAGATGCCCCTGCCGCCCTACATCCATGAGAAGCTCCAGGACCGCAGCCGCTACCAGACCGTCTACGCCCGCAACGAGGGCAGCGCGGCCGCGCCCACGGCGGGGCTGCACTTCACCCCGGCGCTTCTGGAGAAAATCCGCGAAAAGGGCGTGACCATCGTGCCGGTGACGCTGCACGTGGGGCTGGGGACCTTCCGCCCCGTGCAGGTGGAGGACGTGGACAGCCACGTGATGCACAGCGAGTTCTACCAGGTCAGCCAGGAGGCCGCCGATACCCTCAACCGCATCCGCGCATCCGGCGGGCGGCTGATCTGCGTGGGCACCACCTCTGTGCGCACCATCGAGACCGTCGCCACGGAGGACGGCGTGATTCACCCCGGCAGCGGGGATACGGCGATCTTCATTTATCCCGGGGTGCGGATCAAGGCCGTGGACGCGCTGATCACCAACTTCCACCTTCCCCAGAGCACGCTGCTGATGCTGGTGAGCGCCTTCATGGGCCGGGAGACGGCCCTGAGCGCGTACGAGGAGGCCGTGCGGGAGCGGTACCGGTTCTTCTCCTTCGGGGACGCCATGTTCATCGAGTGATTTTTCCCGCCGGAAAAGGGAAATAGGGGGTGTATTTTTCGTGTATTTGTTTCGAATGCATGACAAAATGGCCACAATCGCCGCAAAAATCTCCTAACCCCTTGACAGCGCGGGAAAAAGCGGATAAAATACAATTTGTCTGAATAGACAGGCCGGTCTTGATGCGGGCCTTGCAGGCGTAGTTTAGTG